>NZ_LQXP01000022.1:0-61915 GCF_003268405.1 Acinetobacter sp. CFCC 11171
GAATTCTTGATCTATTTTCTTCATCTGATATTTTGTTTAAGTCATTTTCATTTAAATCACTAAAAGTTATATCTATAAAAATTTCTTTAGACTTATCATAATAATCAGATTCTGAAATTCTTGTACCATTTAGAAATAAATTGATAGCCAATAGGGCAGTTGATTTCCCTGCATTATTTTCACCAATGACACAATTCATCTGTGAAGGTGTTAAATCAATATTTTTAAGACCCCGAAAGTTTTCGATATGTATATTTGAAATTTTCATTATTAAGTATCTATTTAATTTTATAGTATATATTTATAATTCAATGTGTAAAAAAAAGCCACCTTAAGGTGGCTTTTTTAAATCAAACTACAGCATTAAAGCGCTGCAATCTGCTCCATATTCGCTTTAATCTTCGCTAACTGATCGGCAAACTCAGCAAGTTTAACTTTCTCACCCTCAACTACCGCAGCAGGCGCTTTCGCTACAAAACCTTCATTACCAAGTTTAGTGGCAATTTGGTCATGCTGTTTTTGAACCTTGTCTAAGTCTTTTTGCAGACGACCCAATTCCGCTTTAGGGTCAATTAAGCCCTTCATTGGAACGAAGACAGACACGTGACCAACGACAGATGAAGAAGACAATGGCGGTTGTTCACTGTCAGCAAGGAAAGTAATGCTTTCAACTTTTGCCAATGCTTTAAACAATGGTTCAATACGTGCGATTTGTGCTTTTTCAGCATCCGTTGTATTTTGAAGAAGAACAGGCAACAAACGCGCATTACCTAAGCCCATCTCACCACGGATGTTACGTACCGCACCAATCAAACCTTGAAGCCATTGCATATCTGCTTCAGCTTGTTCGTTGATAAGCGCTTGGTCAGCAACAGGGTACTGTGCAAGCATAATCGTTTCGCCAGAAATGTTTAACTTCGGCGCAAGTGTTTGCCAAATTTCTTCTGTTAAGTAAGGCATCAATGGATGAGCCAAACGTAAAGACGCTTCCATCACAGAAAGAAGCACACGACGTACTTCAGCTTTACGCTCAGTTGATACGTTTTCATCATTGAGAACAGGCTTCGTCAGCTCTACATACCAGTCACAGTATTCATTCCAAATGAACTCGTAAATCGCTTGTGCAGCCAAGTCTAAACGATAGGTTGCAAATGCAGTTTGCACCGCTTGTTCCGCTTTTTGCAGACGGCTCACGATCCATTGTTCAGGCAATTCCCAAAGGTCTTGACGTACTTCTTGACCAATCACTTGCTCTTCACAGTTCATCATCACGAAACGTGTTGCGTTCCAGATTTTGTTGGCAAAGTTACGGTAACCTTCAACACGCTTCATATCAAACTTAATGTCACGACCTGTATTTGCAAGCGCACAGAATGTGAAACGAACCGCATCTGTACCGTAAGATTGAATACCTTCAGGGAATTCTTTACGGGTAGATTTTTCAATCTTCGCCGCTTGTTTCGGGTTCATCAAACCAGTCGTACGTTTTTGTACTAAAGTTTCAAGATCAACACCGTCAATCAAGTCTAATGGGTCAAGCACGTTACCCTTAGATTTAGACATTTTCTGACCTTCGCCATCACGTACCAAACCGTGAACGTACACCGTTTTGAACGGAACTTGAGGTGTGCCGTCTTCATTTTTCATGAAGTGCATGGTCATCATGATCATGCGGGCAACCCAGAAGAAGATGATGTCGAAACCTGTTACTAGTACATCAGTCGGGTGGAAAGTATTTAAGAAGTAGTTTTCTTTATCTTTCGCAGCGTCACCAGTCCAACCTAAAGTTGAGAACGTCCAAAGACCAGAAGAGAACCATGTATCAAGCACGTCTTCGTCTTGTTTCAATTCAACTTCAGGTGCAATGCCGTTTTTCGCACGAACTTCAGCTTCATCACGACCTACAAATACGTTACCTTCAGCATCGTACCAAGCAGGAATACGGTGACCCCACCACAATTGACGCGAAATACACCAATCTTGAATGTTGTTCATCCAAGCCATGTACATGTTGCTGTATTGCTCAGGTACAAATTTGATGTCGCCATCTTTAACCGCTTTAATTGCAGGCTCAGCAAGTGGTGCAATTTTTACGTACCATTGGTCTGTTAGAAGTGGCTCAACGATCACGCCTGAACGGTCACCACGAGGTGGCTTCAAGGTATATGGTTGAATTTGGTCTAACCAGCCTTCAGCTTCCGCTTGAGCAACCAATTTTTTACGTGCTTCAAAACGTTCTAAACCAATGTAGTCCGCAGGTGCAGGAATGGTTTTAGAAATTTGCTCGCCCGCTTTCGCGATGTATTCAAACTCAGCAAGAACTTCAGCATTTTTGTTGAAGATATTGATGATTGGAAGTTCACAGCGTTTGCCCACTTCATAGTCATTGAAGTCGTGCGCAGGGGTGATTTTCACACAGCCTGTACCAAATTCTTTGTCTACATATTCGTCTTTTACGATAGGAACAGCACGGCCTGTAATAGGTAGGATGATGTTTTTGCCTACAAGCGCTGCATAGCGTTCATCATCAAGCGCAACCGCAACAGCTGTATCGCCAAGCAATGTTTCAGGACGTGTTGTCGCCACAACAATGTGATCTTTGCCGTCATGGGTGCGGATTGATTTGTCTTCAAAGAAGTATTTGAAGTGCCACAGTGAACCTGCTTCTTCTTTATCAGACTCAACTTCCAAGTCAGAAAGGGCAGTTTGTAGTTTAGGGTCCCAGTTCACAAGGCGTTTACCACGGTAAATTAAGCCTTCTTCATGTAGCTTAACAAACACTTCTTTAACGGCATTTGATAAACCTTCATCCATGGTGAAGCGTTCACGTGACCAGTCTACAGATGAGCCTAGACGACGAATTTGACGGGTAATGTTCCCGCCAGATTGTTCTTTCCATTCCCACACTTTTTCGATGAACTTTTCACGGCCAAGGTCGTGACGGCTGATGCCTTCAGCACCCAATTGACGTTCAACAACCATTTGCGTTGCGATACCTGCATGGTCGGTACCTGGCTGCCAAAGGGTGTTTTTGCCAGACATACGGTTATAACGAGTCAACGCATCCATAATGGCATTGTTGAAACCATGACCCATGTGCAAGCTACCAGTGACGTTTGGTGGCGGAATCATAATACAGAATGAATCACCTTTTTGAGATGGCTTGAAGTAGCCTCTCTCTTCCCAAGTCTTGTACCATTTTTTTTCGATCTCGGTCGGATCGTAGGTCGTAGCAATATTTTGCGCTGAATCAGTCATAGTCTAAACAGATCAAAAGTGGATAAAAAATTAGATCTATTGTAGCAAAAAAAATGGTGAATTAGGGATGTTGGGCGAATGTTAACATTTAGGATTTGGTAGTAAATAAAAGAGTCCGTATGATAGGACCTAAGATAAGAAGTATCCATTGATCCCAAAACTAAGATAAAAGGAGCAATATCAAATGACTTATTCTATTTCTTTAAAGATTCAACCTACGACATATCAACGTTTTGAGACGATTCATCAAAAACTCAACGCGGGTGAAAACAGAAAGTCAGTCCAAAGCCTTAGGGGATAATTTAGCGGATATTGCATGTGAAATTTTAGATCAAGTTTTTGGCCAAATGGCGCGCATGAATAAGTCTGGAGACAATGAATCCGAAAAAATTATTCAGCAAATACGTGAAACGACCCGTAAATATATGCCGTGGTCGGTGTCTTTTTTCAGCAATGACCGCCTTGTACCGATGGTGAATTATTTATATGGACGTTTTTACAGCGAAGAGGGTCAGCATTTTATGCATTACCCGATCGATGCCTCTTTAGCCACCGACTTGCTTGCCTATGTCAGTCAAATGAAAGAAGGGCAGAATCAATATGTCCCACTCGCATTGAAGGCATTTACACAAGTGGTCGATGCCGGGGTGACGCATTTGGTGCGAGAACCGAAAAAAATGCTGAAATTTAACATGGTAGTGGATAAAACTTTAACCGGTGTCATCAATCTCACCACGCAACTCGGTTATAAACGTTTTGATAAACTCGGCAAAATTTATGATGCACAATCGATGAGTCAGTACTTTGACCATTTTATGGTGTTTTTGAGCAATGAACCTGTACTACATAAAGCATAAAATACATATAAATGAATAAATTAGTTATTTAAAAGGATGTCAAAATGGCAAAACGTGATGATTTGAACGGAAAAGTGGTATGGATTACTGGGGCATCGTCAGGTTTGGGTGAAGCTTTAGCAAAAGAATGTGCTTTGCAAGGGGCGCAGGTCATTTTGACCGCACGTCGTTTTGAAGAGTTGGAAAAAGTCCGGGTTTCATTATTACATCCAGATCAGCATCTTTCAGTGTGTGCCGATATTACCAATGAAGAACAAGTTCGCCATGCTTATGAACAAGTCCTTGCGCATAAAGGCCGAATTGATTGGCTAATCAATAATGCGGGATTGAGTCAGCGTGCATTGATCACGGATACGACTATGCAAACTGAACGTGCCATCATGGAAGTAGATTATTTTTCGCAAGTCTATTTAACCAAAACCGTTTTACCGACATTTTTAGCACAAGAGTCTGGTCGAATTGCTTTTGTTTCAAGTGTTGCAGGCTTATTAGGGACACAATACCGCGCGACCTATTCTGCTGCAAAAGCTGCCATTCATATGTGGGCGAACAGTCTACGTGCGGAAGTTGCGGATCAAGGGGTGGGCGTATCGGTGATATTCCCCGGATTTGTCAAAACCAATGTTTCATTTAATGCACTCAATGGTGCCGGCAAGCCACAAGGGCATCAGGATGAAGCCATTGAAAATGGTCTAGAAGCCAATGAGTTTGCCGAAACGGTGGTGCAATCTTTGCAACGTGGGGAAGAATACATCGTGGTGGGTGGTTCTAAAGAAAAGCTCGGTGTTTGGGTATCTCGATTATCACCGACAACGTTATATAAAATGATTCGTAAAACCAAAGTGAAGTAAATTTTATCAAGTTTAAATAGTTTAAAAGTCACTCTTAACAGTGACTTTTTTAATGAGTAACGAGATTATAAGAAATGAAAAAGAATAATTTTAACAAATGGGGAATAGCCATCATTTTGTGCGCAATCATTGGTGCAATTGGTACAGTGGCATATTTTTATTTTAAACAGAAAACTCAAAAAATTGAGCACAACTCAACACTCGAAAAGCCTGAAAAAGAAATAGGAACTGTATCAGAACCAGTTACTGAATCTGTTGAGATTGAACCTAATGTTGAAGCGGCGAGTGCAGAAGTTGTAATACGAGGACCGAACGAGGGGTGGTTACCGATCGAAGCACTATTTGATGAAAAAGGATTATTGAAGTCTGAGTATTACAGTCAAAATCCTCAAGATTCAGATGTTGATAAATTACCTTATAGCTCGAATAAAATTGGTGATTTTAAATGGCGAGCTGAATTTCATCCTGTTGATGATTTTAAAGGCGATCAGGCTAGATTCAAAGATCAATGTTTTGGATATTGTGTTTTAGTGAAAGGTAAGTTGCTGACCAGTGTTGAATCGACTGTATTTACGGGAGCATTTATTGCGAAAGATCATTTGATCGAAGTGATTGCACATAAGGGGAGTGGCGCATATATGCCTGTCAACTATAGCTTTATCAAAATCGACAAAGCTGGTAATGCAGAGTTAATCTCAGATGATCATAATTCTTACAAAGATCAATTGGCTCGTATCAATCATTCGGGACTCGAGATTGACTTAAAACCATTTAGAAAACTTCAATATTTTCTTCTAATGAATGAAAATGGTCTAAATGTGTCGATGCAAAAACCCAATAAGGTGGATGTCGAACCGACTCAGTGTAAAGAGTATTACGAAGGAACATTAGAGGCATGTCCAACTTTATATGGATGTAAAGCTGACATTGTGGTGCAAGATCTGGCACGTGCTTATGCTGGAGATGTTGCATTTAGTTATCATGATCCAAATATTGATGAAAAGAAATTTAATGAGGTTTGCTTTAAAATTTGTCGCAATGAAAATGTGAGTTATGAAGAGTTTGAAGACACATTGTGTAAAGTAAATTAAATAGTAAAAATGAATTGGGGAGAAGTAGAGAGATCAGATGTCTCTCTTTTGAATTGCTGTCCCATACGCAAAGACTTCGACCATGCCGCCTTGCATACCCAACTCAGTGGTGCTTAAACGCAGGCCCATAATTTGCGTTGCGCCCATCTTTTCAGCTTCTTGCTTTAAACGCACCACGGCTTCACGACGTGCCCGATCGACGATGCTTTCATAACTGGTTAAACGTCCGCCAAAGAAGTTCTGAATATTGGCAATCACATATTTAAAATAATCATGTGAAATCACTACATTACTCGAAATCAGTTGTCCGAAATGTTCAGTAGTTTTAAAGCGGTTGTTGTCTATGCGAATATGTGCCAATCGCTTTTCTTGAGCTTCGAGTTCTTTGAGATGTTTTTGTTCGATATGGCGACCGAAGCCCCAACCAATACAAAAGAGCACCACAAAGATCAGGACTTTAAAAATAAAGGCATCCATGACTTAGTCCTGAGTTGGAAATGGGTCTGGGAGTTTTGCTGAGTTGGCTTCTACGCGAACAGCGGTGCCATACACAAATAATTCAGAGGCGCCTTGAGCAATATTTGAGGTTGAAAAACGGATGCCGACGACCGCATTCGCGCCTAAGGCACGTGCTTTATCAATCATACGGCTCATGGCTTCTTGACGAGATTCTTCGAGTAGTTCTGTATAACCTTTGAGTTCACCACCCACGATATTTTTTAGGCCAGCCATAAAGTCACGACCAACATGTTTACTGCGGACAGTACTGCCATAAACGACATCAAGTTGTTGTGTAATGGTATGACCCGGAACAGATTCAAGATTACTTAAAAGCATTTTTAGTTATCAATATAAAAAGGTGAATTGAAGATAGAAAACTCTTTAGCAAAAAGCAATAAATTCATTTTTATTTTAAAGCTTCGATCTAAAAATGAAAAAGCCCACCGAAGTGAGCTTTTCAAATATTACTGGCTAGGCTAAATCAAATTATTGTTTTGATGCAGCTTTACGCTCAGCAGTAGAAGGTTGGTATTGCACAGCATCAGAAGTGTTGGCTTTGATACCACCACCAAGTGTTTTATACAATTCAACTTGATTGTTGAGATTTGCTTGTTCAAGCAACAACAAACCTTGCTCAGCTGCATAAGATGCACGCTGCGCATCAAGTACAGTTAAGTAGCTATCAATACCAGCACGGAAGCGGGCATTTGACAGTTTGTAGGTTGTATTGGTTGCATCAACTAAACGGCGCTGTGCTGCAATACGGTCACCAATGTTTTGGCGAACTGCAAGCGCATCATTTACTTCACGGAAAGCTGACTGAACTGATTTTTCATAATCAGACAATGCAATTTTCTGGTCAGTTTCAGAAACTTTAATATTGGCCTGACGTGTACCCCAGTCGAAGATTGGAATATCTAGGCTAGGGCCAGCAGACCATACAAAGTTGCCTGATTTAAATAGATCACCTAAGTCCGTTGAAGCATAACCCGCAGAACCTGTCAGGCTAATAGTAGGGAACAGACGTGCTTTAGCTGCACCAATGTTCGCACCAGCGGCAGACAGTTTGTATTCAGCTGCACGTACATCTGGACGGTTGTTCAACAAATCACTTGGAATACCTGAACCAATGGTATTGGTCGAAGTAATACGATTGACACGTTGGTTCGGCAGCAAGTTCGCAGGCACTTGTTGACCCACTAATAGATTCAATAAATTTTGCGCTTGAGCAATTTGAGTTTTGTAGTTCGCAACATCATTACGTGCAGTTTCTACAGAAATTTGAGCCTGACGAACAGGAACTTCACTGTCAATACCGACATCAAAACGCTTTTTGTTGAGGTTGTAAGATTCAAGCTGAGCTTTTAAGGTTTGATCCGCAAGCTTCAAGTTCGAATTGGCATACGCGTAGTTTAACCATGCTTGAGCCACTTGACCGATCAACGCAATTTGTGTTGCATCACGGGCACTTGCAGTTGCAAGGTAACTGTCCAAAGCATTGTCTTTTAAGCTACGTACACGACCCCAAAAATCAAGTTCATAGGCAGTGACACCTAAACCGACATTGTAAGAGGTGATAGGCTTTTGTGTATTCAACGTGTCTTGACGAAGTACACTACCACTTGCACCAATGGTTGGTAATTGACCATTGGTAGTGATTTGATACTGTTGCTGTGCACGTTCAATATTTAAAGCAGCCGTACGTAGGTCACGGTTATTGGCTAAAGCTAAGTCAAGAACTTGTACCAGACGTTGGTCAGCAAAGAAATCTTTATATCCTTGTTCAGCAACAGAAGTACCAGAAGCACTTGCTGTGTAGCTTTCGGGGATATTGGTCTGAACAACCGGCTCTGGACCACGCATGCTTTGGCAGGCAGCCAAAGCAAGCGCAAGTGAAGAAACCGCAATGCTACGACCTGCAATAGACCATACATTTTGCATCACGATAAATGCTCCTGATTATTTTGTTGTTTTGGTTTGTACTTAAAGATACTTCGGATCCATACATAGAACACAGGAATAAAGAAGATACCAAGTAGGGTGGAACTGATTACGCCACCCAATACACCATAACCTACGGAGTGCTGACTACCTGCACCTGCACCCGAAGAAAGGGCAAGCGGAAGTACACCAAAACCAAAGGCTAAAGTGGTCATGATAATTGGACGTAGACGCATTTTAGCGGCATGCAATGTTGCGTCAAACAGATCTTCACCTTTTTCTTGAAGTTCTTTGGCGAATTCTACGATCAAGATCGCATTCTTCGCAGACAAACCAATGACGGCAATAATAGCCACCTGGAAGTAAATGTTATTCGCCAAGTTTGGATTTTTGAAGAACACCATTCCAAGGAAAGTCAGTAATAACGCACCCAATACACCTAATGGTACAACCAGTAATACTGAGAACGGAATAGACCAGCTTTCATACAAGGCAGCAAGACATAGGAAGACGATTAACAATGAAAGTGCGTATAGGAATGGTGCTTGTGCGCCAGACTCACGTTCTTCTAGAGATAAACCAGTCCATTCATAGTCAAAGCCCTGAACGCCCATCGAAGGAAGTTTTTGTACAATTTCTTCCATCGCTTTCATCGCGTCGCCCGAACTTACACCCACACCCGGTGAACCTTGAATGTTCACAGATGCGATACCGTTATAACGTTCAAGACGTGGTGAACCATAAGTCCATTCACCAGTAGCGAAGGTCGAGAATGGAACCATTGTGCCTTGGTTGTTACGGACATACCACTGGCTCAGGTCTTCAGGCATCATACGTGCCGCAGCTTCACCTTGTACATAGACTTTCTTCACACGACCACGGTCAACGAAGTCATTGATGTAAGAACCACCCCATGCCATACCCATTGTGGTGTTAATCTCAGAAATACTCACACCCATTGCACCAGCTTGAGCTTGGTCAATCGTGATTTTGTACTGTGGCGTATCTTCTTGACCGTTAGGACGAACACCCATGAGGCGTTTATCTTGAGCAGCCATACCGAGCACCATATTACGGGCATCGATAAGTTGTTGATGGGTTTGACCTGCAGAAGCTTTTAACTGCAAGTTGAAGCCGGCAGTTACACCCAATTCAGGCATTGCTGGTAATTGGATTGGCATGATGTATGAAGCATCCTTCACGATCATGTTCAATGCCATACCACGTTGAATAATCGCACCCACTTGAGATTCAGGTGATGTACGGTCTTCCCAATCTTTTAACTTGATGAATGCAAGACCTGCGTTTTGACCTACACCTGTGAACGAGAAACCGGCAACACTGAATACAGAATCGACATATTTTTCTTCGTTTTTCAGGAAGTAATCGGTCATTGCAGTGACAGTTTTATCCGTACGCTCAAGTGAGGCATTCGGTGGTAACTGTACCAGTGTCATTACAACACCTTGGTCTTCTTCAGGTAAGAATGATGATGGTAACTTTTGGAATAAAAGTACCAACAAGCCGATTACAACTGCATAAATCACACCAGAGAAAATCTTGTGGTGTGTCATGAAGTTCACGCCGCCTTGGTATTTATGCGCAACTTTATCAAAAGAGCTGTTAAACCAACGGAAGAAACGGGCAAAGATATTGTTGCTTTCAGGTTTGTTTGGATCATGTTGTTTCAACATGGTCGCGCATAGGGCAGGGGTAAAGGTCAATGCTACAATCAATGACAGAATCATTGCTGTTACCAGCGTGATTGAGAACTGACGATAAATTACACCTGTCGTACCACCGAAAAATGCCATCGGCACGAATACAGCGGTTAACACAGAGGTAATACCGATTAAGGCACCCGAGATCTGTTTCATTGAGATTTCAGTTGCAGTCACGGGGTCAAGATGATCTTCAACCATGACACGTTCAACGTTCTCTACGACAACAATCGCATCATCCACGAGGAGACCAATCGCCAGTACCATCGCGAACATGGTGAGTGTGTTGATCGAGAAACCAAACATGTTAATGACAGCAAAAGTACCCAATACCACTACAGGTACAGCCAATGTCGGAATAATCGTTGCGCGCCAGTTCTGTAAGAACAAGAACATCACAAAGAATACGAGAATCACGGCTTCTACAAGGGTATGTACAACACTTTCAATCGATAACTTAATGAATGGAGTCGTATCAAATGCAAGCGTGTCTTCTAAACCTTCAGGGTAGTTTGGACGTAGTTCTTTTAAACGTGCTTCAACAGCTTCGGCTGTATCTAATGCGTTTGCACCAGTTGCTAGTTTGATCGCTACACCACCAGCAGGTTTGTTGTTGAACTTAGAGTCGAACTGATAGTTGTCAGCACCTAATTCAACACGTGCAACATCACCTAAACGTACCTGAGCACCATCACTACTGTTACGCAGGAAAATGTTTTTAAACTGCTCTGGTGTTTGCAACAAACTTTGTGCTGTAACTGTCGCGTTCAGTACTTGACCTTCAGTTGCAGGCGCACCACCTAACTGACCAACAGCAACCTGAGCATTCTGTGTACGGATAGCCGCAGCCACATCACTCGGTGTAACTTTCAGGTTTGCCATTTTGGCTGGATCTAGCCAAATACGCATCGCATAAGAACCACCGAATACTTGGACTTCACCTACACCTGCCACACGGCTGAGAGGTTCAGAAATATTCGAGTTTACATAGTCCTTAATGTCGTCCGCAGTCAACTTACCCGATGGTGAGTGGAATGCTACAACTTGTAGGAAGCTTGCGCCAGATTTGGTGACTTTTACACCTTGACGTTGTACGTCTTCAGGTAATAGCGCTGTCGCAGACTGGAGTTTGTTTTGGACTTGAACTTGGGCGATATCTGGATCGATCCCTTGTTCAAAGTTCAATGTAATAGATGCCTGACCGTTACCCGCACTGTTTGACGAAATATAACGTAAGCCATCCAAACCATTCATTTGTTGTTCAATGATTTGGGTTACGGTGTTTTCAACTGTTTCTGCAGACGCACCTGGGTAAGTCGCAGAGATTGAAACCGTTGGCGGCGCAATGGTCGGATACTGTGCAATTGGCATATTAGATAGCGTGAGTACACCCGCTAGCATAATTACCAATGCAATCACCCATGCAAAAATGGGGCGATGAATAAAGAATTGAGCCATTCAGTCTACTCCTTATGCGTTTGAAGTAGCTTTTTGTTCAGTTTTAGGCGCTGCTTGTTCTGCGGCTTTAGCGTTTGGCTTTGCTGCAGCAGGTTGTTGCGCACCTTGAGGTGCAGCAGCCTGAGGTTGATACGGTTTGGCTACAACTTGTTGCTCTGGCTTAACTTTCGCAATACCGTCAACAATCACTTTATCGCCAGTGTTTAAGCCTTGAGTAACGATCCAATTCGAACCTTGCGTACCAACAGTGGTTACAGGACGAGATTCAACAGCACCTTTTGCATTCACAATCATTGCAATCGCTTGACCTGTAGGGGTACGCGTAATGGCAGCTTGTGGAATCAGGTAAGCATTTGGAATCACACCTTGAACGATGCGAGCATTCGCAAACATACCCGGAAGTAATAAATGATTCGGGTTAGAAAAAACAGCACGAAGTGTAACCGTACCTGTATCTGGGTTTACACTCGCATCAGAAAATGCAAGACGACCTTCAATTGGGTATTCGCTACCATCTTCAAGACGTAATTTCACTTTGGTGTTATTACTGCTGTCCAAGTTGCCTTGGCTTAATTGTTGACGTAAGCGAAGAAGTTCAGCACTTGATTGGTTAATGTCAACGTACATTGGATCAAGACGTTGAATTGTGACTAATGGATCAGCCTGAGATGCAGTAACTAATGCACCCGCTGTGACTGTAGAACGGTTGGTTTGACCTGAAATTGGCGCACGTACAGTTGAGTAACCTAAGTTAATTTCTGCATTTTTAAGTTCTGCCTGAGATGCAGCAACGTCTGCTTCAGCCAGTTTTACTTGCGCAACAATATCGTCATATTCTTGTTTAGAAATCGCATTTGATCCCACAAGCTGACGGTAGCGACCTTCTTTAACACGTAACACGCCTAAATTTGCTTGTTGACGTCTTAAAGCAGCACGAGCACTGTCAGCTGAAGCACGGTTTGTACGCGAGTCGATCTCGTACAAGGCTTGTCCTTCGCGAACATAACTGCCTTCTGCAAATAGACGTTTCAGTACTACACCACTGGTTTGTGGACGTACTTCTGAAATTTCATAGGCAGATGTACGGCCGGAAAGTTCAACAGATTGTTCAACGCTTTGCGGTTGGGCAACAATGACACCGACTTCAGTTGGTGGCATTTGCTGTGCAGCAGCAGCTTGCTGTGCATCTTTAGGATCTTTGCTACAACCAACAAGTGCAATACTTGTTGCCAATGCGCAAGCAGTCAGGGCAGGAGCCCAAAGCTTTGCAGACATCATTGTTCCACCTCAATTAGATATTTATCTAAATTATTCATTTGTTTACGCTTTACTGATTTTGATGTAACTCAAATAAAGTAGCGCGATCCAAATAAAACTTATGCTCCAACCGGATAAGACATCTGTCGGAAAATGAACCCCAACATATATTCGCGAAACACCCATACACAGCATCCATAACAATGCCAAAATGGTGATCAAACGATGTTGAGCATGTTGTCGGCAAATCAAGATCATCAGACACGCAAGCGATGCAGCATAACAACTGTGTGCGCTTGGGAATGAACTCCCGTAAGACGCTACAAGATGGTACATTTCTGGGGGACGCGGTCTGGTGAACGTAAATTTAAGCAACCATGCAAGGCCGATACTTCCAAAGATCCCTATACTGATAAAAACAATCTCTGTGTATTTTTTATACCACGCAAAGTGTAAACACCATAGCGTGGTGAAAAATAATACAAAAGGCATGCCCCCTAGCGCGGAAAGTCCGATGGCAATTTGATTAAAAACAGCAATACGGTGCTGACTCATCCATTCCACGATATTTAAATCTAATAGATTTAAATAGCTAGAATAAAGCGACAACACACTGATAATTAATGCAAAAAAACCAACAAACAGTAGCGTTCGTGGCATATTTTATTCCTTGTCATTTTAACCGGTTTGAGCTCGGTTAATTAATGGACTAAAGTGTACTCATCAGTACACTTTATTTCAAGTATGTGTAAATCATACTGATTTTATTTTTTGCGTTCATTCACATCTTACTAAAATAAAACACAAATCTGCTAATGATTGTTCTTGCTGGCTTGTGTGCCATCTTCAACTTCAAGTGGGGTTTTCGGTGGCCAGAAAAAATCACTTGGTCGCGTTAGAAAATGAGTCATCACCAGTTTAGCCAGTGGTTTCCATTGTTCAAATCTTACGCGACGTGCCCGTAGTGCCACAATAATGGTTAACGTGAAACTGACGAATAAGTTAGTCAGACCGATCAGAATAACCCCTAAGAATGACACAATGATTAAGCCAATGTCTGGTGAACCATTAATATTGATGAGGCCTTGAATGAAGTTGGCCGAGGCGAAGGCGATATGGCGAATATCTAAAGGTAAACCAAAAATAAATCCAATTGTTCCCATACTGCCCAGCATGATCCCGAATAAGAAGTTACCTGCTAAAGCACCTAAGTTTCGCTCAATGTAAGCGGCAAGCTTATCCAGTCTCTCTTGACCCATGATGCGTTTTAACTTTGGATGTGCTTGAATCCGTGGTCCAACTTTGCGATAGATCGCCATGTTGTCAAAGTACCCAGCAAGCAAACCTGATAAAAACAAACATACTCCAGCTATCGCAGCATGTGGCACAGCCAGTGAGGTAAATGGATTGAGGTCGTGTAAGGTTTTAGCTGCTTTTGCATGATTCATTAATGGCTCATGTAAAGCCATGTCCCAACTTAATGCGATCAATGCTGCAACAGGAATCGCAATACTGATGTTGCCTAAGATTGCAATAAACTGGGTTCGAATGATGTTAATAATTAGCGCGGCAAGTTCGGCAATCTGCGCCATTTTCGAGCCTTTACGATGCTGAACCGTCGAGGCAAGGGCGGCAGCTGTCATCGCAGGCTGTTTAGTGGCAACAGTAAAATGTAAGACATGAATCAGCATAAAGCCGAAAGAGTAGTTCAGACTATATGAAATGGCTTGCATGAGCGGTGCCATGCTGACACGGGCCATCAGCACTTTTAAAGTTGCCATACAAGCAATGATCACACCGGCACCTGCCGCAGATCGGTACATGCTCATAAAGCCTTGTTTGTCCGTACTTACATAGTGTTCGCCGGTTTTACTTGCGTTTTCGGTGACTTGTAGGGCAACCAATTCACTATTGGTGGCGAGCAAATCGCGCACACTGCGCTCGCTATAAATCGCTGACGTCACATCACTGAGTAAACTACCCATAGACACATAGCGGACATCATCTTCTTCAACAATCAGGTTGAGTAAGATTTCTAAGCGATCTAAACACTGTTCTAAAAGCGACAATAAGTAAGTCAGGCTGACACTTACACCAATTCGTTTGGTCGCACGCCGAATCTTCAGCACCACATCACGACATTGTTCCAGCATTACCAACGCTTGAGAAGCATCTGGCGGTAGCACAGCACTCATTTCTTCAGCACTTTGATGGAGCTTTTTATACTGCTGAATAAAATCGTTTATTTCGCGGTTTTGCACCAAAAAAGGTGATTCATATTCGGTCAGTTCAGGCTGTGCATTAATAAATTCAGGATATAAGCCAATACCACTTACCCGATAGGACAAAACGGTAATGGCTTTAATTAACTCACGGCGAATTTTCTTTTTTTCTTCCTGATTGCTATGACCTTGGTTAAACAGTCGAAATAGCTGCATCCATTGCTGATCATCAATACTGTCCAGCCAATATTTGTCGCTATGACGATAAAAAACTCGACGGACTAAATCTTGTAATTGAGTTTCGTCATTGATCAGAGGAAGAAAATGTGCGCCAAGCCGTTGGAACAGTTGTCCCCAGAAACCATCGAGAGACAAAATACCTGTGTCCGCATATAAACTGGTTTGTTTATATCGGCTAATGAGTTTTAGGACAAAACTTTGCAAGGTAGAGGCTGCATCTGGCGTGATGAGTAAAGCTTGGATGAAAGCCTGAAATTTTTTCTTAATTTCGTCGGTATTTTTTGTATCTTCTGGTCGAATTCGGTTGACCAATTCGATCAGCAAGTTTTCATCCAGCACAGCCCGAGGGGTATCGAGCTGTTGCTGCATGGTCAAAAAGATATCATTGAGTTTTATATGCATAGGCAAGGGGAATTACGATGAATATTGTTAATTATTGAATTCGGTGTAATGCCAAGTTTGCGAGGTTGATTAAAGCTTGACGATATTCAGTATCTGGTAGTGCTGCTAAAGCGGCAAGTGCTGCCTCAGTTTCTTCAGTCGCTCGTTTGCTACAATAATCAAGTGCCCCAGAGCTTTGTACAATCTGAATAACACGCTCTAAATCTGCCGTACCACCTGTGGCAATACTGCGGCGAATAATGTCATGTTCTTCGCCAGTGGTATTCTTTAAGGCAGAGATTAAAGGTAAAGTTGGTTTACCTTCCATCAAATCATCACCAATATTTTTACCTAATGTTTCAGCATCTGAGGTGTAATCTAAAATATCGTCAATAATTTGAAAGGCATTTCCAAAGTGTCCGGCAAATTTTCTAAGCGGTTCACGGTACTCTGGTGTACCTGTCAAAATCGCTGCACCTTCGGTAGCGAGCTCAAATAAACGTGATGTTTTGCCGTGAATAATATCTAAGTAGGTCTGTTCCGTGGTTTCTGGTTGATGCTGTGATTGAAGTTGTAAAACTTCACCTTCAGCAATTTCACAGGTACCCGTTGAAAAGTCTTTGAGTAATACTTTGCTGTCTAGATCCACCAATAAATCAAAAGCGCGAGAAATCAAAAAATCACCCACAAGTACGGCAGTTTGATTATTCCATGTCGCATTTGCGGTTGGGCGACCACGGCGTAATCCCGATTCATCGACTACGTCGTCATGAACCAAGGTTGCGGTATGTAGCATTTCAATAATTGCTGCAAGTTTACGGTGTTTTTCTAAATCTTCTGCGCCACATGCCTTTGCTGCAAGTAAGCACATAATAGGACGCATGCGTTTACCGCCTGCTTCAACTACATGTTTACTGACTGCCATGACCAAGGCAACTTTAGACGTGATCCCTTCATTAATAAATTTGTCCATCGCAGCAAAGTCAGTAGCAACAGGCGCGAGAATATCTTGCTTAAAGTCGATGGTCATATGAAGAGAAACCTCAATAATTTTTGAATTACAGACGTAGTTTAGCAATTTGTTATATGAATAACAGATAAGAACTTACTCAATTGACTTAATCTTAAGTGATTTTTTTCATCAAGCGGAAGTATTGTACTTATTTTTTAACAGACTTTTATCTTTAGCATGTTGTTTGAACAGCATGTTGTTGATGTCAGTCCAGAGTATATTAGCGAATCGTTGCTAAAAATCTATGTCAAACCTTGCAAAAAAACATGGTAAGTGAAATAGATCACTCATTTTAATACTTTTAATGACACTGTTTATATAATAAACGCATACTCATCTAATATTTTACGGAAATGACTTGTTGTTTTTCGGGTTATCCCTTAAAATCTTTGCCTTTGCGAAACCCCCAGTGACGATCGTTTTAAGATCGGTATATCCCTTTACCGGCACGACAACACGGGCATGTTTGGAGTACTTAAATGTACGCAGTAATCCAAAGCGGTGGTAAACAACACCGTGTAGTTGAGGGTGAAACCCTTAAAGTAGAATTATTGAAAGCTGAAACTGGCTCAACTGTTACTTTTGATGACGTGTTGATGCTTGTTAACGGTGACAGCATTCAAATTGGTGCACCAGTAGTAGCTGGCGCTAAAGTAACTGCTGAAGTAGTTAGCCATGGTCGTCACGACAAAATCCGCATCATCAAAATGCGTCGTCGTAAACACTATCGTAAACAACAAGGTCACCGTCAATGGTTCACTGAGTTGAAAATTACAGCTATTTCAGGCTAATTACGAGGAGTAAGTAGACATGGCAACTAAAAAAGCCGGTGGTTCGACTAAAAACGGTCGTGACTCGAACCCAAAAATGTTGGGTGTTAAAATCTACGGCGGTCAATCTGTGACTGCTGGTAACATCATCGTTCGTCAACGTGGTACTGAATTCCACGCTGGTGTAAATGTAGGTATGGGCCGTGACCATACTTTATTTGCAACTGCTGACGGCGTTGTAAAATTCGAAGTGAAAGGCCAATTCGGTCGTCGCTACGTATCTGTTGAAGCGTAAGCTTGAATAGAAAAAAACCCGCATTTTTGCGGGTTTTTTTTCGTCTGAAGAAAATGTGAGGTATTTTTCTTGATTGTTACAAACGATGTATGAAGCAATAAATCACCATAAATAGTGATTTAAATCACAAAATATAAAGAGCGTAATAGAGGAGTACAAATACAAAAAAGGATAAGGACATGAATAAAATATTGAATACAGTTTTTATCAATGCTGACTATCAGAAAAGGAATTGTCCTGATAAAAGCCAACAAATTGCATTTGAAAAGACGCTAGGACTTGGTGAAATAACTTCAATCGCTATTAAAGCTGTACCAAAATTACTTGCTGTGAGTATTTTAATTTCTCTAGGTTCAATTGCATGGGCCGGTGGGAGTGGTTCATCACATCCAGGGCATACTTGTAATCGTTGCAATAGTGGTATTCCTGGTCCAGCAGGGCCAATGGGTCCTCAAGGTCCTGCTGGTGAAAAAGGTGATACCGGAGCAACAGGTGCAACCGGAGCTAAAGGTGACAAAGGCGATACTGGAGCAACAGGCGCTATAGGTGCTACTGGTAAAGATGGACTCAATGGCCGAGACGGCATCGATGGTAAGGATGGGTTGAACGGTCTGAATGGTAGCAATGGTTTAGATGGTGCAAGTGCTTATCAAGTTGCGGTGAACAATGGTTATGAAGGTAATGAAGACCAATGGCTAGAAAGTCTACGTGGTGCAGTTGGCGCCCAAGGGCTAACCGGTGAAAATGGTTTCAGTGCGTATGAACTTGCGATAAAAAATGGATTTGTCGGTACTGAAGTTGAATGGTTGTTAAGCTTAAAAGGAACAGATCCGTACATTAAAATACAATCAAACGTTGCCAATACAGCATCTAAACCAACTGCGAATGGACAAGATGCGATTGCAGTCGGTGCAGGTAATAAAGCTGATGGTAATCAGTCTATTGCCCTCGGTGTAAACAATACAGTCAGTGGTGATGGATCTGGTGCAGTAGGTTCAAATAATACAGTCACAGGTAAGAATACCTATGTGGTTGGTAACAATATCAACACCTCTGCAAATAATGCTGTTGTACTTGGCAATGGTTCAAGCTC
The DNA here is from genome assembly GCF_003268405.1 of Acinetobacter sp. CFCC 11171. NCBI lineage: Bacteria > Pseudomonadati > Pseudomonadota > Gammaproteobacteria > Moraxellales > Moraxellaceae > Acinetobacter > Acinetobacter sp. CFCC 11171. The sequence goes on from NZ_LQXP01000022.1 coordinate 18,949, forward strand.
TGACCGCAATAATACGGTTTCCGTTGGCTCGGCTGGTGCAGAGCGGCAAATTATCTATGTGGCAGCTGGTACGGCAGATACCGATGCGGTAAACGTGAAACAAATGCGTCAAGCAGATCTAGAAGTGTTAAATAGTTCAAAAGCATATACAGATCAGCATGGGGCAAATGTACTCAATCAAGCCAATAGTTATACCAATCAACGTGTGAATGAATTGAATCATAATTTCAAAAAATTTAAAGATAATGTTTACGGTGCTGTTGCTTCAAGTATTGCAATCGCCTCCTTACCTCAACCCACAGATGCTGGATATAATATGTTCAGTGTAGGTATGGGGACTTGGGAAGGTTCACAAGGCTATGCAGTAGGTTTTAGTGGAGTAACTGAGAGCAATAAATATGTGTATAAATTGGCTGCAATAGGGAACTCTGAAGGTGACTTTGGCGCTGGTGCATCGATCGGTTGGCAATGGAAATAACTCAATATTGGATTATTAAAATTGCTAAATCGTTGTTTAACTATTTGAAAGGCATTTGAATCAAATCAAGTGCCTTTTTATTTTATATTTCTCCATCATGATGAATAAAAAACAGCAATTTGCATTAATAACCATACAAAACTTCTTTTTTTCTCTAAATTTAGTCAATGAAAGTGGTTTAAGATGGAGCCATCTAACAAATTGCGTTGATGCAAATATAAAAGGTGAATCTATGAAAATGCTTCGTAAAACCATCTGTGCTATGGCATTAGGTGCAGCGACACTGGCACCGGTTATGAGTACGACAGTATTCGCGGCACCAGTTGCAGCGTCGGAGCAGCAGGCAACTGCAAATTTGGTGAAACAATTATCGGGTATTAAAAGTTTTACAGCTAACTTTCAGCAAACTACAAAAGTGACTAACCCCAAAGCAACTCAAAAGAAAGGTTTAAGTGCGCAGCATATGAACCAGACTTTTACTGGGGTCATGAAAGTTCAGCGCCCGGGTAAATTCTATTGGGAAACAACCAGCCCATCTAAGCAAACCATTGCGACTACAGGTAAAACAGTTTGGATCTATGATCCAGACCTACAACAAGCGGTACGCCAAAGCTTAGATGACCAAGTTGCGAATACGCCTGCATTATTATTGTCGGGTAATACGGCTCAAATTATGAAGTCTTATCGTATTACACAGCCGAATAAGACGAAAACTTATTACACTTTATATCCAAAAAGTGATGATGGTGTGTTTCAAAGCTTAACCATTAGTTTTGGTGCGAAAAATGCGCCGACTTTAATGATTCTCCAAGACTCATTAGGTCAAACAACCCATGTACGTTTCAATAATGTGAAGGTGAATGCGTCTATTCCAGCGTCAACCTTTAATTTTGTACCTCCAAAAGGTACGGACATTATTGATCAATAATTCTCATAATCGAAAAAAAGCAGACATCGGTCTGCTTTTTTTATGGAGAAATGTAAAGCCAGCAAGCTGAATATAAGAGAAATTTAGTAGTATGCTGATATTCACAGTTTGCTTAAATGAAGTGACTTGTGGTTTTGACTGTTGCTATAGGGAATTTTGGGATGAAAAAAAATCATATGAATAATATAGCTTGGGCTGTTTCAGCTGTGGTTTTAATCGGGTCATTAACGGCCTGCCATCCTCGAAATGAACCTGTTGAAGGTGAAACAACGGAACAGAAGCCAGCGGTCGTCGCTGATGCGATTCCACTTATTCAATCTAAATCTGTCGAGATGCAATTACCAAAAGCTCAAGCTTGCGATGCGGAAGGTTGTACCCAATATAGGATTCAAACGGTTGAAACCAATGTTGATTGGATTAATCAATATTTTATTGATCGGATTAAAAAAGCAGACCCGATTGCATTTTCAACTGAGCCGAATCAAAAAATCGATTTATCAGACAAGACGGATGCAGGCTTAAGTCAAAGTACAACTTCTGTTCGATATATTAGTCAGTGGGGACATATCGCAACTTTTGCAATCGAAAGCTATACCTACGCAGCGCATGCGGCTCATGGTATGTCCCATGTTGAATATGTCAATTTTGATTTAAAAGCCAAAAAACGTTTGGCTTTACAAGATGTATTGGTCAAAGGTGCAGATACGAAAGTGATTAGCGCACTTTTTGATGCCAACTATATGTGGTTAGATAGTCATGATATTGAACGTTCAAAACTTCAGTTAAGCGATAATTTTTATTATGGTGCGAACGGGATTGTATTTGCTTATCCACTGTATGAATTGGCGAGTTATGCAGAGGGCATGCCTGAGCTAAAACTTCCATATTTTACGGCTAAAGGACTATTTAAACCTGAATATTTACCAAGTTTGCCAAATTACGACACCAAATAAGACAATTTGAAGCAAGATTATTGGTTTAATAAGGGGCAGCTGTAAGCTCGGTCACTGTATTTTTGAGTGTTAAGAGCTTACACTATAGCCAGTTTTTTTCTTTACTTAAGATTGGCTATGATCGACCCGAAATTACTCAGAAATAATATTGAGGCTGTAAACTTAGCCTTAGCAAAACGTGGTGTTCAACTTAACGTAGCAGAGTGGGCAGACCTTGAAGCTCGCCGTAAGGAAATTCAGTCTAAAACTGAGTCGTTACAAGCTGAACGTAATGCTGGTGCAAAACAAGTTGGTCAAATTAAAAAAGCTGGCGGTGATGCATCTGAAATCATGGCACGTATGTCTGCTATTGGTGATGAAATTAAAGCCGCAGAAGTTGCACTTTCTGAGCTTCAGGCTGAACTTGAAGCCAAATCTTTATCGATTCCAAATTTACCTCATGAGTCTGTGCCAGAAGGTAAAGACGAAAACGACAATGTTGAAGTTTTAAAATGGGGTACACCACGTCAGTTTGATTTTGAGATCAAAGACCATACTGACTTGGGTGAAATGATGGGCGGTTTAGAATTTGAAACCGCAACTAAATTGACTGGTACTCGTTTTAGCGTACTCAAAGGCCCATTGGCGCGTTTACAGCGTGCAATTACCCAATTTATGTTAAATACACATACCTTGGAAAATGGCTATACAGAAGCGTATGTACCTTATTTAGTTAATGCAGATTCTTTACGTGGTACAGGCCAATTGCCTAAATTTGAAGAGGATTTATTCAAACTTCAAGGCGAAAAAGAATACTACCTGATCCCGACTGCAGAAGTGCCTGTAACCAACTTCGTGCGTGATGAAATCATTGATCCAGAACGTTTGCCATTAAAATATGCAGCGCATACGCCATGTTTCCGTAGTGAAGCGGGTTCGTATGGCCGTGATACACGCGGTTTGATCCGTCAACACCAATTTGACAAAGTAGAAATGGTTCAGATTGTAAAACCTGAAACTTCGATGGATGCTTTGGAAGAATTAACGGGTCATGCCGAAGGTATTCTTCAAGCATTAGGCTTACCATACCGTAAAGTCGTTCTGTGTGGCGGAGACATGGGCTTTGGTGCAATCAAAACTTATGATTTAGAAGTTTGGGTGCCAAGTCAAAATACCTACCGTGAAATTTCATCTTGCTCATGCATGGGTGACTTCCAAGCACGTCGCATGAAAGCACGTTACCGTACTGACCAAAAGAAAACTGAGTTTGTACACACGCTAAATGGTTCAGGTTTGGCAGTTGGCCGTACTTTACTTGCCGTGATGGAAAACTATCAACGTGCAGACGGTTCAATTGAAATTCCAGCAGTACTTCGTCCATATATGGGCGGTGCTGAATTTATCGATTAATAGTCGATAAAGTGCATACATTGTGCACAAAAATTGCTTAAGACAATCAGATTTAAACTATTGAGGTCGTGTGTGGATATTTTTCCAATCTCTTTGAAGTTGCAGCAGCAACCTTGTCTGATTGTTGGTGGTGGTCGAATTGCATATAGAAAGGCTGTGCTGCTTGCAAAAGCGGGCGCTCAGCTGACAGTTTGCTCACCCGAAATTGAAGATGATTTATTGACCTTGGTTAATAAAACCCAAGGTCAATATCTCAACTCGATTTATCACGAATCGGTTTATCAAGAAAATGCCATTGCGCTGCGTCAGTTTCGTTTAGTGATTGCAGCAACCAATGACAAAGCAGTCAATCAGGCGGTATTTGAAGCCTGCGAAGCTGAAAATGTCTTGGTCAATAGTGTCGATGATCCGCCGCATTGCCGTTTTATGGTTCCTGCAATTATTGACCGTTCTCCGCTGGTCATCTCCGTTGCATCCAACGGCACATCGCCAGTGCTTTCACGTCAAATACGTACCCAGTTAGAAAGCTCAATTCCACATGGCATAGGCAAACTGGCTGAGTTCTCAGGTCAATGGCGCGCAGCCGTTAAAGCCAAAATCGTCAATCCAGATGAACGCCGTATTTTTTGGGAAGATTTGTATGCAAGTCCGCTCAAAGAGCAGGTATTTAATGACAATTTGACTGAAGCCAATCGTTTGATTGAGCAGGCCTTATTGGAATGGAAACAGCCGAAAGGTGAGGTGTATTTGGTTGGGGCAGGGCCGGGTGATCCTGAACTGTTGACCTTAAAAGCTCTGCGTTTAATGCAGCAAGCGGATGTGGTGATCTATGACCGTTTGGTTTCTCAGCCGATTATGGACCTCTGCCGCCGTGATGCTGAAAAAATCTATGTAGGTAAAGCAAGATCCAATCATGCTGTTCCGCAAGAAGGCATTAATGCCTTACTGGTGAAATATGCCAGTGAAGGAAAACGCGTCTGCCGCTTAAAAGGTGGAGATCCCTTCATCTTTGGCCGCGGCGGTGAAGAAATTCAGGAGCTGTTTGCGGCAGGCGTTGCCTTCCAAGTCGTTCCGGGAATTACTGCTGCCTCTGGATGTTCGGCTTATGCAGGGATTCCTTTAACGCATCGTGATTATGCGCAAAGTGTACGCTTCTTGACAGGACATCTCAAAGAAGGTTCACCGGAGCTACCTTGGAATGAGTTGGTTTATCAAAATCAAACGCTCGTGCTGTATATGGGCTTGGTCGGTCTAGAAAAAATTTGTGAGAAACTCATCGCGCATGGGCAGCGTCCGGATATGCCAGTTGCATTGGTATCGAAAGGCACAACCCCAGAGCAAAAAGTCGTGGTCGGTACATTGGCAGATATTGCATCTAAAGTCAGTGAATACCAAATTCAGGCGCCTACATTGACGATTATTGGTGATGTGGTGAGTCTGCGTGAACAACTTCAATGGCTGGATTGATGGATGGCCTATTATTTTGCTGGCTATTATTTGTTGCGGCTTAAACAACATGCATTATTGAACAGGGCTAATCAATTTATTCGTACTTGCAGTTCTTGCATTAATGATCATTTGATTAGCGATTGGTCTTATTCATGCGTTAAAAATGCTCATTTTAAAATAGAAGATGTACAAAGCAAGTTTAATTTGTCTAATTTGCAATTGAGTAACTTGCGGAAGTGGGCTGATCAACATAGTTTGCAAGATCAGGTTGGTTGGATCAGCCTCTTTTACGATATTGAAACTGCTTTAGAATATAAGCATAAATTCTTTGAGCATTGTCAAAACGTTCACTTATTATCAATGTATATTGATGAAGAATATAGACAGGATATTCTTGAAATTTATAAACCTGCTTTTCCTAATATAGGAGAGGTCGGCCTTTATTCATGTTTGAAGAAGGTAATTGTTGAACCTGAAGATACTAATGAATTACTTTTAGGCTATGACTATATTGGCATAGAACCTTGTGGAGATTTTCACAGTTTTCATTGTCACCATCTTGCAGATAGGCTTTGTGAGAAATTCAATTTAGACCTTAACTACAATAATTTATTTGATGATTCTTCAAGGCAGTCTGAAATTGAAGATTTTCTAAATGATGAATCGTCAGGACTTGAAGCAGTCCCATGGGGGATTGCAAAAGTGAAGTTGGTCAAATCTTGGTAAATATGTATTTATCAAATAATTTAATATAGAGAATATACGTGATACATGTTGTTTTATACGAGCCAGAAATTCCTGCAAATACAGGGAATATCATTCGTTTATGTGCCAATACTGGAGCGCAGTTGCATTTGGTCAAACCATTAGGTTTTGAGCTGGATGATAAAAAACTCCGCCGCGCCGGTTTGGATTATCATGAATGGGCACACATGAAAGTATGGGAAAACTTTGAAGAATGCCTTGCGGGCTTAAAAGCGCAAGGTATTGAGATGGATGCCATTTATCCATTAACCACCAAAGGTTTTGAAACACCGCATACCTCTAATTTAAATCGTCCTGTGGCACTGTTGATGGGGCCAGAAACACGTGGTTTGCCGGAAGATGTCCGTATGATGTTCCCAAAAGAACATTGGATTCGCCTGCCGATGGCACCAAATTCGCGTAGTTTAAACTTGTCTAATGCTACTGCTGTGATTTTATATGAAGCTTGGCGTCAGCAAGACTTTAAAGAATTGGTCTAAGTGTGATCTGTTCAAAAAGCCGCTCTATCGAGCGGTTTTTTATTGGGAGTGAACACAGTGAACCGTTTACAGCAATGAAGTTTTGTAAAATACGGGCTTAAAAACTTCAGCATCAATATAAAAATGTGTATAAGAACACTGTGAAGAAATAAAACGGGTACTTAAAACTTGAAATCTATAAATTTAAAAGCTTTTGGTGTCGTGATTGCGACCGGATTCATTTCATCAATGAGTTGGGCTAATCCAACCGTATCGAACACAACAGAACAGACACCAGTGACCGTCACTGCAACTACAGAAAATGTTCCAGTTGTACCGAAGGTTGAGGTGATCAAGCCTTTTACTAAGGCTGAAATCCAGCAGGGCATGCTGGAAATGCAGCAAAGACAAAATCAGCGTATTGAGGAATGGGGAAAAACACTAAAAGCCGACGATTTTGAACGTTCATGGTATGGTGGTCGTCAATTGAAAAAGTCCAAGCGTCAGGAAGTTTGCGGGATCTATCAGGGTTTAGTGAATGAAACCTATGCGTTGGCACAAAAAAATAAAGCAAGATTGAGTCAAGCGGATCAAAAACAAATATCAGACCGCAATCAATTTATTCAAAGCTTAGGTTATGAAAATAATATCGTTGATACCAAGATGGGTTTTAATTGCCGCTTAAAATAAGTGATTTTTATCACTGCTTTGATTTATGTGAATGATCCATGTCCTTGATGTAAAAAATAAAGGACATGGAAAAGCTCGAGATACCTCATGAATTAATCAATTAAATTAAAGTCACTCAGTTCTGTTTGTAGATGTTTTGGATTATTTGCAAACAGCAGTTGACCACTGGTGTATAACCAACCCAATTGACCTTGCTGCTGAAGACGTTTCAGTAAGACGTCGTTAAATGTCGACGTTGCAAAGACAGTTTCACTAAAGACTTTAAACTCACCGACATTAGTGTTTTCGCTGTCTTTCATAAACAGCATGCCGTTTTTGGTGGTTGAACTCATATCTAAAGCACGGCTGACTAAGCGGTAACCGTCTTTTGCTTGCTCATCAATCAACTCCTGTAATTTTAAGCTGCGCTCTACACTATTGCTGCCGGTTGGGTAAGTTTTATAGCGATAGTTGTAAGTGCCATGGTGTGCGCTGCTATTTATACAGGTTGCAACTTTAGGAGTGTTTTGATTGCCGTTCAGAATTTCAGGACGAAAACCTGTGAAATAGCTTTTGAATTGAATAATACGGCAGCCTTGGGCACCCAGTGTATTGAGCATAGTTTCCAGTTGCACCGGGTCTACGAGCGGGGAAACATAGCCGCTGTCGTAAGTATATGTCGCGGTATCGTTTTCTTTTTTAATGAAATAATCTTTGAAATTCAGGGCATTGGTTGGTCTGACGCTATGCAGGTATTGATAGCCTGATTTACCTTTTTCATTTAACTGATTACGCCATGTAAAATATATGTCAGCGATAGAGGGTGCTGTACGGTCTGCCACAATATGATTGAAACGCGTATTTTCATTGGCAAGTTTCATGTAGCTATTAACATTACCATTGTCCAAAGTTTTAGAATCATAGCCAATTAACTTATAACCACTTTGTCCCATTGTATTGAGCTGAGTTAAGAAGTTTACTGTGTCGGTGGTATTAATAAAATTCTCAGACTTAAAGTCCGCAGCTGTGATTTTGGTTTTCGGTTTTAAATTGGTGAAGAATTCATTGGAATTTTTTGTATAGCAGCGGCTGTCCTTGAGTGGGTCAGTAATTAGTCCGCGTTGCATGATGATATAGCTTGGATTTGAAATCGTCGCGTTAATTACACAGAAAGAATTATTATTTAAAAAAGTTAAGACACGGTTGCTCGTCGCGCCACCTCTGACTGGTTGAAACTTAATCGAATGATATTCAAAGTTATTTAGTGTTGCAGCCGGCTGTATTTCACTTATAACCATGTCATGAAGTAATTGATAGCGTTTGGAAACAAATTCACCGCTGCAAGTTTTACTTGAACTATTGTGTACCGCATATTTTAGTTCTTCGTTCACTGCACTGACTGAGTTTTCACTGGTTTTATGAATTGAAATTTGTGGTAAATCGCAATTATTGTTACCGAGGGCAGAATTCCCTTGAATCCATTCTCCTGTGAATTTATCCGCTACAGTTGTTGGCGTTGGCGTTGGCGTTGGCGTTGGCGTTGGCGTTGGCGTTGGCGTAGGTGTAGGTGTAGGTGTAGGTGTAGGTGTCGCGCCATCATCATTGGAGCTTGATCCACCACAGCCCACCAATGTCGTAAATACAGCAGCGATAATGCTGATTTTGTGATTATTATTCATGACTAGTGCTCAATAGAGTAAAGTTGTTATGTACGGCTGATGCGGTTGTATAAACATTTAAAATCAAGATTTATTGAACAAGGTGTGATTCAATCCAGCCATTGCCATGTTCTGTAGTGACTTCTATCAAACCTGTTTTAGTCATGTTTCCCGCAAAAATAATGTCTGCATTTTTTGACAGTTTATTAATGACTTGGCTCGATTTATCGGCAGTTTGGTAAAGCGGTAGATTATTAATTTTAGGTCTGAGTTGCTGTCCCATGCTGAAACCATTTGCAGCATAATTTGAGTTAGTCGTGGCCCGACTACCTGTCCATTCTTTTGCGGTATTCGATACTTCTTTGGATGTTTCATTAAATTGATTCAGCGTATTTCTTAAATCACGCATGGTATCGGCAAAACCTGCATATACTGGTATTGAAGCTAAAGACAGACTGCTAACAATGACTAAATGACGAATTTTCATGAACTTTCTCCTTTACTTTGTTATGTCATTCCGCATGAGTTTTGTCGGATTCATAACATTCGCGGTGTTTAAATAATTATAAAATGCGAAAATTTAGCATTTTTAAAATAGATCATTTATACTTCACTTGTAAAGAGGGTGGAGTGGTGAAGATGAATGTAGAAAGCCAGAGTGAACATCTAAAGCAAAGTAAAAATTGGTATCAGTCCTTACCGACGGAATGGCAAAATTGGTTGAATGAAAATATTGAAAATGGTTGCGATGTACAGAAAATAACTCTAATTTTACAATCACATGGATTAAGCCCAAGGGCGGATCAATACTTATTTTCTGATGCAGACCAACTTTCAGAACAGCTGCAAAATGAACTTTTGGAATACAGTCTTGAGGGCTTAGAGACAGATGAAATTTTAGAAAAAATTAAGCAAAAAAATATTTCAAATCATTTGATCATTCAGTTTCTAAAGCGTGTAAACAATAACGTAATTTTTAAAAAACTGAAGCAAGTACAGCAACAGCAGAATAAACAGCGTTGGCTATTACAGGTGATGGGTCAATTGAATCAATTGAACGACCACATTTCATCCACAATCGATTGCATAGAAACACCTGATTTTGAAACATTTATAGAGCGGTATTATAGCCAGATGCGACCGGTCATTTTAAAAGGTGGGATACAACATTGGCCTGCATTGCATAAATGGAGTCCTGATTATTTTGCAGAGCACTTTGAAAATGAGTTGGTTGAAGTCCAGATGCATCGTGAGCAGCATCAAGATTTTGAAAAAAAATCGGTACAATTGAAACGTATTATTTTGATGCAAGATTTTGTCGCACAAATTAAAGCCACTAAGCACAGCAATGACATTTATTTAACTGCGAATAACGCCGCTCAAAATAAGCAATTTATGCAAAAGATTAGTGAAGATTTAGGTGACTTCGCCAATGGTTATTGTCAAAAAGAGATCAAAAATCGACATTTTTTATGGTTTGGCCCTGCAGGCACATTTACACCACTGCATTATGACTTAACCAATAATATGTTGGCACAAATCTATGGACGTAAGAAAGTGACTTTGATTCCTGCATGGCAAATGCCGTATATGTATAACGATCAGTGGGTATTTAGTGAAGTTACAGATTTAAAAAAGGCTAATTTTTCTCAATATCCATCGTTGAAAAAGGTCAGACCTATTGAATGTACATTGAATCCAGGAGAAACCTTATTTATCCCAATTGGCTGGTGGCATAGCGTTGAAAGTTTGGATATATCGATCAGCGTGTCATTTACGCATTTTAATGTAAATAATCATTTTTTTACTGAATATCCTCAAGATCTCATCAGATAAAAATTGTGAAGTAGATTAAATAATGCGAAAATTTCACTTATGCAGTCTAATTTTCATGGCAATTCAATGAGCAAACTTCTCACCAATGAGGCAGATCAAAATTTACAGCAAGTATTGGTGCTGATGAATGAGTTGAGCCAATGGTTGATACGATCAGGTGTTGGATATACTGAGTTTACTGCTGCATTGAAGCCTATATTTTTTCAACAAGCTGTACGTGAGTTAGAGCGTATCGATCAAAAACCCACGATTTCCGCGATTAGTTTACTTTCTGGCTTACACCGTAAAGACGTGACTGCTTATAAAGAAGTGATTTCTGAAGGTAAGGATTTGACCGAAGCGACTGTTTCGGAGCCGATTAGTGTGCCATCACGTGTGATGGGTTTGTGGCTTGCAGAAGGCTGGGGGGATTCTTTACCATTTAGCAGTGATTCAGAAAATAGCTTTGAAATGCTGGTAAAAAGAATTTCAACAGAACGTCATCCGCGTTCGGTACTCAATGAACTTGTTCGTTTGGAAATTGCCACTGAAAAAGATGGGCAGGTGTATTTACAACAGCGTCGTTTTATTCCAGATCCTTCACAATTAGAAGCACGCAAAATTTTAACGCGAAACGTTCAAGCGCATTTAGAAGCAGGTTTGCATAATTTATTGAATCCTGATGAAATGCCATACTTAGAACAAGCCATTTGTGCTGACGAATTAACAGAAGACTCGATTAATAAATTACATGAAATGAGTTTAGAGCTTTGGCAAAAATACTCACTACAACTTTTAAAACTTGCCGCGGAGCGTTGCGAAATGGATGAGGGAAATCCTGAAGCAAATCGTGTATTTCGCTTTGGAGTTTATCAACATGATACGAAAATTAAACTTTAAGACTTTAACCCTTTGTGGCTTGATCAGCGTTTTAGCGGGTTGTGACATAGAGTTTTTTCGAAGTGGTGGGGTTACAATTGAAGGTACAGGTGATCCAATCATTGATATCGGTCATGCAGGGGATGGCCGCGGAACAATTATCTTGGGGACACGATATTTAGAGTTTTCAGCTTCCGTGCAGGATTCTTGTTATGGCGTGGAACGTAAATTAGCCTTCCTCAATCCATTTGATCGTCAGTCGATTGACACAAAAACGTATGTAGAAATACCTGCTGCCCAAGCGGATCTTAATTCGCAAAATGTTCAATTGATCTTAAAAAATACCAATAGCGTACCAGTCACCATTCATTTGCAATGTGATATGCCATTAACCATGCAATTATTCGAGCAGGTTAGACCATATTTTCCAAAACAAGTATGTGATACACCTATAGATATCAAACTCTATCCACAACAACAGCATATATTTGAAGCAGCTGTAAATTTAGAGACTGTTGAAGATGGTATATGGTCACACGGTGATGGAGCATCGGTTGAATTAAAAGGCAATACACCAGACAAGTGTGAAGAAATTTCAATTCAATTTCAGCAATCTAGAAAAGCAATACAACCTTAATTGGTATATTTAGAATAACAAAAAAGGCGCTTTAAGCGCCTTTTTTGTTTAGAGATAAACTTGATTAGAATTTATCATCAAATTCGTTATGTTGCGGTGCAGGGTGTTTAAAACCTTTAGTTTTATAACCAAGGTATAAAATACCGAACATTGCCCACCACAAACCATATTTCAATGCAGTTTCTTCAATTTCTAACCACATCGCAAAGATACTGATAAAGCCAAGCATTGGAATAACCACGAAGCTAAAAATATCTTTGGCTGTTTTTGTGCGGCCATCACGAAGTGCATAGCGTGAAATCACAGATAAGTTCACGAAAGTAAAGGCTGTCAATGCACCAAAACTAATCATCGAAATGACAATATCAAGATTCATAAAGCCCGCAGTTAATGCAACCGCACCTACGATCATGATGTTGTACGATGGTGTGAAGTTTTTCGGACTAATATGACCAAAAATCTTTTTGTTAATGACGCCATCACGACCCATTACATACATCAGACGTGATACGCCAGCATGTGCAGAAATACCTGATGCCATTACTGTCACAATCGCAAAAGTTAACACATAGGATTGGAACAGTGAGCCGCCGACGAGCAAGAGTATCTCTGGCTGTGTTTCAGCAATATTCTTGAAATAGTTACCCGGCTCAGCAGGGAAGAACAGCTGCATGAAGTAGGTACTAATAATGAAGATAATCCCTGCGATTAAAGCAGTTAAGAAAATCGCTTTCGGCAGTGTTTTCTCAGTATCTTTGGTTTCTTCTGCCAATGAACTTAATGAGTCAAAACCAGTGAACGAGAAGCACAGTAATGTTGCACCTGTAATCAGCGCACCCACAGACGTCAGCTCATTCCAAAATGGCTCAAGGCTCCATAATTGATAGCGTTCTGCCGCAGAAATCGGGCCATCAGCATTGAAGCCCATTTGAAGCTTGCTGTAGACCATCCACGTGAAAATACCAATTACTAATAACTGCACAAGTACAATCAGGCTGTTGAAGTTAGCAACAAAACGCGCGCCGCGTAAGTTAATTCCAGTCATGAATGCCGTTAGCACAATGACCCATACCCAGTGGTTTACTGTTGGAAATAGTGCTTCAAGGTAAATCACTGCAAGAATAATATTCACCATTGGAGATAATAGGTAGTCTAACCAAGAAGACCAACCCACCATGAAACCTACGTTCGGGTGAATAGATTTTTGGGCATAGGTATACGCAGAACCCGAAGAAGGGTAGCGACGGATCATATGACCATAACTAATCGAGGTAAACAGAATTGCAATAAGGGCAATAATGTAAGAAGTCGGCACGTGTCTATGACTTTCTTCAGATACTAAACCAAAAGTATCAAATAGAGTCATTGGTTGGATGTAAGCCAAACCAATAATAATAATGTGCCAGAGTCCAAGCGTTTTTTGCAGTTTAGCTGCCGATTGAGTCCCAGAGATATTTGTCAACGGCGTTATCCTCTTATCGTTGATCAAGGATCAGTCATATTCTAAGGATCGTTTGAGACGAACGATCCCCCCTACGTTTTAAAACAAAAGTGCGCCAATCTACTCCAAATTGGTACATTTTGTCAGTAACTTTGAAATTATTTTTAGCAGAAATTATGCCAGTTTGATTAAAAAATAACTGATATTGCGTTCTGCAAGTGAAAAGCCCGATGTTTAAAAAAACATCAGGCTTAATTTTTCGCTATATTCGCTTATTTTTCAGCAATTACCAAGCTTTTTTTAGAATAGTTTTGAGGTCTTCTAAGCTGGCTTCTTTAGGATTATAAATAATAGATCCATCATTCAGTGCTTTCTCTGCCACTTCATCTAATTGAGCTTCAGTCACTTTACCTGTCTCACTCAAAGTACGTGGTAATTTGGTCAAACTAAACAAGCGGTCACGCATGGCTAAAAGCGTTGAAATGGCTTTTTCAGCGCGGAGGTTGGCCGGTGTTTGTGCATAAATATCAGGACCAGCCAGTGGTAATAGCAATTCAGCAATCTTATCGCCATTCACTTCTTTGTTGTATTCCAACACATACGGCAAGAATAAGTTCATGCATAAGCCGTGGGGCAGATGAGCGACTGCACCCAGCGCATGACCTAATGAATGCACTAAACCGACCATTGAGTTTGAAAATGCAATTCCTGCCATCGTAGAGGCTTGTGCAAGTTCTAAGCGCCCATGTGCATCACTGGTATTATCTAAGACACCAAATAAGCTATTGCTAATTTTCTTGATTGCGGCAGTAGCATAGGCATCTGAAATAGGGTTTGCCGCCATGCACGTATAGGCTTCAATGGCATGCGTCATCGCATCCATCGCTGTCATCGCCGTAAGATGAGGTGGCAAAGTTTGCGTCATACGTGGGTCAAGAATTGCCGCATGTGGCATCAAATAATTCGATGCAAAAGCCATTTTGACATTCTTTTCAGGGTCAGAAACCACAGCGACCATAGTCACTTCTGAACCTGTACCCGAGGTTGTTGGAATCACAAAAAATGGTTTTAAAGGTTTAGGTAAGTTGTGCGCACCTGAGTATTTCAGTAGGTCATCGCCACCTTCAGATACCAAGATGTTGGTTGCTTTAGAGGTATCAATCACTGAACCGCCACCGACGGCAATAATGGCATCACATTGGTTGTCGCGGTAAAGTTGAGCCGCTTTACGTACGGTTTCTAGACTTGAGTCTGGCGGAACATCATCAAAAATATAGCCAATCACCGTCTCGGTACTTTCAAATGCCGCTTCAATCGGTGCAAGTAATTGATTACTGCGAACGCCTTTGTCAGTAATGATCATGGGGCGTTTAGCACCCAAAGTAGACAGTTCGAATGGAATGTGTTCTAAAGCAGCATGGCCAGCAATCACTTTTACAGGACAGAAAAATTCGTAATATGGTTTAGCCATGTGTTATGCGCTCCGTTTTAAATAAGACTGGGCTACTTTTAAATAAATATTTGCAGCACCGCTCAGTTTTTCTTTTAGGCTTAAATGTGTTGGATATTCTTTGACAGCCAATTCAGCCACCAATTTAGGTAAAATTAACGCTTCCATTTTGTTGAGACAACGCACCAGTCGGATGGCATAAGACAAATCACCATCGGCGATCATGCGGTCATTGGCAAAGGCTTGTGCGGTACTTTCTTGAAATGAGAAGACCAAAAAGGCATGATTCAAATGTTTAAACGTAATGGTTAAGTCAGGCTTTTGAGTGCCGGGTGTGAGGAGTTTGAGTTGATGGTCTTCCGTGACTTGCGCGACAAATGCAGCACCATTAGGAAAAACATTCATAGATAAAATAAAATTAATTGGAAATTTAGCAACTTCTTGTTTAATTTCTTCATCGACCTGGCTCGCCATGACCAGACCTCTGCCAATCACATCCATCATGAGTTTGACATAGGCCTGCTGGAGCGCGGGTTTAACGGATTTAGTTGCAATCACGTGTACATCCCTTATCTATAATTATTGATTTAGAGCTTTTACTCTAAATTATTTTATTTGAGAAAGCAAAGTCTTTTATAGTTGTTTGACTGTTACGTGTTTAAAGTAACCACTGTTTTTCAAAGTATCAATGATATCGACGCATAAGTTTTCAAATTTAGGGTAATCTTGCACCAAATCTTGTATACGAACCATTTCTAATCCAGCATAGCCACATGGATTAATGGTATGAAAACCAAATAGATCACAATCGATATTCAGTGCCAAACCGTGATAACTGCGGCCTTTACGAATTTTAAAACCGAGAGAACCAATTTTGCGTTCTGCAACATAAACACCGGGTGCATCAGGCTTGGCATAAGCGTCGATGCCGTACTTTTTCAGCAGTTCGATCATCAAGTTTTCTGCATAGGAAACCAGCGTTCGCACGTTCCAACCTAAGCGATTTAAGTCAAACATGAAATAAGCGACCAACTGACCCGGTCCATGCCAAGTGACTTGTCCACCACGGTCTGTTTGTACCACAGGGATGTTACTTTGCACCAAAATATGTTCAGGTTTGCCAGCTTGCCCCTGAGTTAATACATCGGGATGTTGCAATATCCACAGCTCATCAGGTGAGTTTTCATCTCGCTGTTCAGTGAGAGTTTTCATCTCTAAAAAGCGGTCTGCATAAGGGGTAAGGTGGTTATATTGACGAATGATTAATTCGAGTTTTTGAACAGTTTCAGTCACGCGTGTTGCGTCCTTTATGGTCAAACATAGAGTTTTATTATAATGAATTGGCAGAATAATGGGGGCGTTGAACGGTTTGAGTTGTAATTTAATGCTCTATTTTCACATAAAAAAACACGCTCGAAAGCGTGTTTTTCAGTACTTACAGTGCTGTCTTAATTAATGGACAAGCTGCAAGGTCTGCATAAACTGCGTGAACTTGTTCAAGCTCTTCAAAACGAAGATTTGCTGTTACTGAATGGTATTTACCTGTACGTGAAGGCGTTACAGTCATTTCACTGCCGTCAAATTCAGGAAAATGTTTAACGAAAATATCATTTACTGCCTGACGGAGTTCCGCGCCTGCAAGACCAATCAGTTTAATTGGATAATCCATCGGGAACACCCAAAGATGCTCTTGCAATTCACGTGAAGGAGCGCGATTAGTCATATCAGTCATGGGACACCTCATTATTTAAAAATACCTGCAATGAGCAGGTATTTGGAATCATTTGCTACATGCTCATAATATGGGGCGGAAAACCCCATATTCAAGCCTGCATTGTCCTAGTTATAGGTTAATCATTCTCAAGGAATGAACGCAAATGCTCTGAACGTGATGGATGGCGAAGTTTACGTAATGCTTTCGCTTCAATCTGACGAATACGTTCACGTGTTACGTCAAACTGTTTGCCCACTTCTTCCAAGGTATGGTCGGTTGGCATATCGATACCAAAACGCATTTTCAAGACTTTCGCTTCACGTTCAGTCAAGTTTTCAAGAACTTCACGTGTTGCTTCTTTTAAGCCTTCTGACGTTGCAGCGTCAATAGGAGAGGTGATATTACCGTCTTCAATGAAGTCACCAAGATGCGAATCTTCATCATCACCAATTGGTGTTTCCATTGAAATTGGTTCTTTCGCGATTTTAAGCACTTTACGAACTTTCACTTCGTCCATTTCTAGACGTTCACCTAATTCTTCTGGTGTCGGTTCACGACCCATTTCTTGAAGAAGTTGGCGAGATACACGGTTGATCTTGTTAATGGTTTCGATCATGTGTACTGGAATACGAATAGTACGTGCTTGGTCAGCAATCGAACGCGTAATCGCCTGACGAATCCACCAAGTTGCATAAGTAGAGAATTTATAACCACGACGATACTCGAATTTATCCACCGCTTTCATCAAGCCAATGTTACCTTCTTGGATCAAGTCGAGGAATTGCAAACCACGGTTGGTGTATTTTTTCGCAATCGAAATTACCAAACGTAAGTTAGCTTCAACCATTTCCTTTTTCGCACGGCGAGCTTTCGCTTCACCAATCGACATACGTTTAGAAATGTCTTTGATGCCTTTAACATCTAAACCAAGTTCTTTCTCGATGTCAGCGATTTTTTGTTGGAATGCCAGAACGTCAGGGCGGACTTTTTCAAGATAGCCTTTCATTTCTGCAGGTGCTTTAGCAATTTGTTCATCTAACCAAGCAAAGTTAGATTCTTGGCCTGGGAAAGACGTACGGAATTGAGTACGGTCCATACGACCACGACGTACTGCATAGCGCATAACTTCACGTTCAGAAGTACGGATTTGGTCATGGGTATTACGAATCAAATCAGAGATGATGTCGAATAAACGTGGTGTGAATTTGAACATCATAAACACAGTTGCAAGTGCTTCAAGTGCAGCAGCAGCTTCTTTACTGTTACGCCCATGTTTTTCAATTGCAGCTTTAGTGACTAACCATGCTTGTTCAAGCTCAGTGAAACGTGCTTTAGCAATTTCAGGATCTGGACCAGATTCGCCTTCAGAATCATCATCACCTTCAGCCTCTTCTTCTTCATCGTCATCATCAAGTTTGACATCTTTAGTTGGCTTGCTGGTTGACGCTTCATCTTCATCGATCTCAGAATCATCTTCGTCGATCACTTCAGGGATGGCTTCGTCAGATTCTGGATCTAAATAACCAGAAAGAATATCAGCTAAACGGCGTTCACCCGCTTCATAATCTTTATATTCTTGCAATACAACTTCGACTGCATTTGGCCAATAAGCAATTGAATGTAAAACGTCACGAATACCTTCTTCGATGCGTTTTGCAATGCTAATTTCGCCTTCACGTGTCAAAAGCTCAACTGTACCCATTTCGCGCATATACATACGCACAGGGTCAGTGGTACGACCGGGTTCATTTTCAACAGATGCAAGTACAGCAGCGGCTTCTTCTTCAGCAACTTCGTCAGTCGCTTCGCTGCCACCTTCAAACATTGTATCGTCAGTTTCTGGTGCACGATCATGTACCGGAATACCCACGTCATTCAACATCTGAATGATGTCTTCAATCTGTTCACTTTCAGTGATTGAGTCCGGGAGATGATCGTTAACCTCGGCGAAAGTTAGGTAACCTTGCTCTTTGCCTCGGCTAATCAGAGCCGCTACTTGAGAAGTAGGGGAAGTCATATCGCTCATCTTTGCTTACTCTTCGTTGAATCTGTGGCAGTAAAAAACCGTGCATTTTAGCACGATCGTCTCATTAAATCTTGTTAATAGCTGGCTTATCCCATTAGGACGGTACAGCATCAAGCTGTCCAATGAGATATTAAAAATTTAAATTCAGTAATTTAGGTGGGGCTGAAATTGTTGTTTTCAAGTTCATCCCATGCATCGATTTATTTTACGAGTCATCTTTGACTGTCATAAAAATGAAGGACGCAGGGTGGATTATATCATGCCACAGGTTTTGGTAAGAAAAAAAGACCTATTTTTAAAGTTTAGTTGTTAAAAAAACAAATAAAACTTGACAATATTTTATATCCCATATAAATAGCGGCTAGACCCCTTCAATTTTTTTCATTATGAGGTAGTTTTGGTGTCTTCTACAGATTTTGAACTAGATGATAACTACGGTGATGATGATGTGAATTTCGATGAGGCCAGTGCAAAAACTAGCGCGAAAGAATCGTTAGAAAAGCGCCGACTTATTGATGACCTTCTGGCTCAGCGCCGTCTTGAACGTGAGCTTAAAGATTTTGATTACGACATCGACGATGACGATGATTTTGATGACGAAGAAGACTAAATAGCGATTTAGCATAGCGCTTAAAAATGCTATGCTTACGCATTAAGTTTCTAACTCTGGATTTGAAATGAGTGCTTTAGATTTAGACCTTTTGAGTGACTATCTAGACGGCGATGACAACGAGCATGGTCTAGATTTTGCAGCGACTCATGGTTTTTTATGTGCAATTGCAGTAGGCCCAGCTTTTGATAAATGGCTAGACGAACTTTTTGATAACAATCAGAAAAAAGTACCTGCTGAAATTATAGCACAAGTAAAAGCATGGCTCGAATCGATTCGTCAGAATCTTGCCAATGAAGATGGTATTGAATTTCCATTTGAAATTGAAGAAGCCGATGTTGAATCAAGTCTTGGTGACTGGAGTGTTGGCTTCGTTGATGCCATGTTCCTAAACGAAGATGCATGGTTCACCGACGAGTTTGAAGAACAATTGGTAGATTTAACTTTGCCAATCATGGTGTTCAGCGGCATTGATGAAGAAGATCCACAAATGGAATCTTTCCGTCGTAATGGTCAGTTGATGGATGAACTTGCAGAAGAAATCCCAACCAATTTGAACGAATTATATTTGATGTATCACACACCAAATTAATTTCGACGAAATTTAAAAAAAGCACCTTGGGGTGCTTTTTTTAGCGCTATACCTTTTCAATTCAAAGTTAGTCTAAAGGCTTAACTACGTTTGGCTTTTAAGAAGCTCTTTGCCATCCATCCAAAAGATAAAGCCAACATGAGATAATGGATGAATAAGGTAAAGCTGATAGCAAGCAGCCAGACCCAAGCGGGTAATTGCGTTAGCGCCATTTGAATAAAGGCTTGGGTTTCAGGAAAGATCAAGAGACAAATGACTGTAGCAACGACACTGATGAGAACCGAAGCTAAAATACAGCTCCAAATCAAAGTTCGCTTTTCTAACTTATTTGGCACTCGCTGATGGTCTTTAACAAAGCTAGATGCTGCAGCAAGACCGCCCATGATGAGACAGGTAATAGATGAACCACCAGGTAAATCAAAGAAAGATTCGATGGCTGCGACAGCAACCATGGCGAGTGCATAAGCAATGCTAAATGTGATGATGTATTTTTTCATTATTTAATGTTCATGTTTTCATTATATAAAGTGCGAGTATAACTTACCTGAAGTGTCTTCACTGAATTTTAACTTTCATTGAAGTGGTGATGATTTAAATTTTAACGCAATACATTGAAAAAATTTATAATTTTTTAGCGCAATAGTCTGCATACCAACCATAGGCAATATGAAATATTGTGCCATGAATGGCGACCAAACAAAGCATAACCACAGCAGTTAGCCCGATGCCTGCATGATCTACAGACTTCATAATGCTTTCGGCATTGGGATTCATTAGTACCAAGAACAGCACAAAAAAGCTCCCAATAATGATTGCAACGGCACTGGAGCCCCAAACCAGTTGAATCTTTTCATGGTTGCTAGGCACGCGTTGTTCTTTCTTTACAAAATGCCCAACGCTGATTAATGCACATGCCACCAATGTAGGAATTAATGTAATACCACCTAGATTTAATCCAAAAATTAATACGGTAATCAAAAGCACCAAGGCGATGCTATAAACAGCAGCAAAGTGTAGGAGATAGTGTTTCATTTAAGCCCCAAAAACAAAAAATTAACGAGGTCGACGTTGATGTCGACGGTACAAAATCCAAGCAATAATGATGACTGTGATCAGAATAATCACATGTCCAACTTTACTAAATATTTGCTGCATTAACTGCTGATTTTCACCTAAATAAAAACCCATACAAGCTAAAAAAGTGGTCCAAATAATCGTACCTAAACCACTATAAAACATAAACTTCCAAAATGGCATGCGGCTCATTCCAGCAGGAATACTAATGAGAGAACGCACAGCTGGAATCATTCGTCCGAAAAATACAATGCGGTGACCGTATTGCTCAAACCATGCTAGAGATTTTTTTACATCTGCCGACTTGATAAATAAATACTTTCCATAGCGATCGACGAAGTGAAAGATGGATTCATGCTTAAATTTATAACCAATCCAATATAGCAATGCAGCCGCCAGTAAAGAACCGACACAACCTGAAATAATGACACCAATGAGGAGTAGTTGACCTTGGGAGGCAGAATAGCCAGCCGAGGGCATAATGATTTCAGAGGGGATTGGGGGGAAGACATTGTCAAGAAACATGAGTAGGGCAATACCGAGATAACCCAATTGTTCCATGATTGAAATGATCCATTCAGTTAAAGTCATGGTAGCTAAGGCAGAGAAAAGGTGTATTTATCCTATGTTGAAAAGCGCAGTGGGTAAAGTTCCGTTTTAAATATTCCTGAAACCACCTAAGCAAAAACAACAAATATTGAGTTCACCTTGTATTAGGTAGCACGTAGGCTTAATGAGAAGGAAAATGTATCAATGCGTGAGGGCATTAAGCAATGCTGAATGATATAAGGCTGAATAATTGAAAGGCTTAGATCATAGTTTTTAAAGTACTGAGTGTACGCTGTTCAGTTTGGATTTTATTTAGATTTCGGAGCTTTAGCAGCTTTAAAAATCGTTTTATATACTGAACAGCGTAGGACTAGGTTGCAATAAGTGACGTTGTAAGGTGCGTAAATTAATCATCATGTTCCATATTTAACAGTGTGTGAATATAGACTTGGCGTAAGCTTAGAGATAAAGCAAATGGAATCACACACAGTCCAAGAATGTTGAGCATAGTGGGTTGTAAGTGCAATGTATAAGCAATAAATAAGGCAAAAATTGCACCAATGCATGTAGCAATACTGACTATCAAAATATGCGACTGTTGGTTAAGGAGGTGTTTTAATTCTCCTACACTTTCTTTTACACGGGGAGCGGGTAAAGCAAGGCGCCTTGAGGTTGCAATTGGAGAGTTGATTAATTTTGGCATAATGCTTTCCTTTTCAATTATCTATAATGATTTTCTCGGATCAATTGATCAGAATAAGCATAAATGCGCGAACTGATTCTCGTAAATAACCAGATATAGTTATTTTGTCAAAAAAATTAAGTCACTGTTGAGAATGCGTAAAAAAAGCCCTAAAAATAGGGCTTTTATTTATATATCGTTACAACAAATTTTCCTTAGAGACGCTTACGTTTTGCTGCCACAATTTGTGATTGACGCATACGGAAGCCTGCTTTTTGCTGTTCAGTAGTTTTGTCGATACAGTATTTGCATGATACGCCGTGTTCGTAGCTCGGAAGTTCAACTTCAGCAGGAGCCAGTGGCCAACCGCATGCGTGACATTTGATATTTTCGCCTTCTTCCATACCGTGAGTGACAGCAGTACGACCGTCAAATACGAAACATTCACCTTCCCACATGCTTTCTTCAACAGGGGTTTCTTCTAAATATTTTAAGATACCGCCTTTAAGGTGATAAACCTCATTAAAGCCTTCTTGAAGTAAAAGTGAGGTTGATTTTTCACAGCGAATACCGCCTGTACAGAACATGGCAATTTTCTTATCTTTATGCTGCTCAAGCTCTTTTTTCACGTATTCAGGGAATTCACGGAAAGTCTCAGTTTTCGGGTCAATCGCACCCTTAAATGTACCTGCTTTGTACTCATAGTCGTTACGTGTATCAATTAGGATTACGTCATCACGTGTAATTAGTTCATTCCATTCTTTAGGATCAAGATAGTGACCGACTAAATCACGTGGTTTCACTTCCACACCTAAAGTCACGATTTCTTTTTTCAGTTTGATCTTCATTTTACGGAATGGTTTATCCGTACTATGCGATTCTTTGTATTCCATCGCATTAAAGCCTTCATTGAGAAGGAATTGATGGATGATATCTACAGATTTACGGTCACCGGCTACAGTACCGTTAATTCCTTCACCTGCCACAATTAGAGTACCGCAAAGGTTGATGGTTTTTACCAAGTCTAAAAGACGTTGTTGAAGATCGGCAGGATCTTGAACTTCTTTGAATTGATAAAGTGCGGCAACAACCCAACCAGAGGTCGCTTGCTGTTCTACAGGTGCAAGCTGTTCTACAGTAGCGTTCATGGAGTACTCCAAATGAATAAACAGGATAAAAATTAAGGCGCACATTCTACCGTGATTTGGATGAATAAGCGAGTAAAGCGATGGCTTTTAACCACACATTTGATCATAGCTTCATTTCAGTAGTTTTAGCGTGTATAGTCATGCCGAGTTGTTTTTATCCCATAAATATTGATTGAATGGAGCCGGTTTTGAGTACTGATCGTCGAATTGCCTCGTTAACCCCATGTGCAGGGCGTTGTTCTACGGTATTTGGTGATTCAGTCTGTCGTGGTTGCCGCCGCTTTAACCATGAAGTCATAAAATGGAATACCTATACAGCAGAGCAACACACGGCCATTTGGTGTCGTTTAGATGCACAATTAGATCAAATTTTAATACCGATGTTGCCGCAAGCAGATATCGTCCATGTCGAAGGTTTTGTTTTGTCTAAGCGAGTTCGCTTACGTCCAGATGCAAGTAAAGGCCGTAAACTGTATCACGCACTCAAGCTCTGCGAAAAAAACCGTCATTTCACAGATGAAAGTGGACTCGGGATACATTACAAACAGGTGCGACCGTTGTGGGATGAATTTGAGCGTCGTGTTTTAGCACTCGCCACAGCCAGCTATGATTTGGCATTTTTAAGAGCAGATGCTATTCGCTTGCATTTATTGCAAAACATGGATGAAGAGGACTAAGTCCTCTTTTTTTATTTATGAAATTTATCGTGATGTAAAAAAATAAGTGAAGGAATCTCAGCGTAAATTATTCGGAGTACTTTTTATATTGTGTGGCAGTCATTGTGATGATTGCAACACCTGGACCTGTGATGCTGTTGGTCGCAAGTGCAGGTTTACAAGGCGGCTATAAAAAGGCATTTCAAACCATTGTCGGGACGAATTTTGCTTCACTGATTTTGATTGTGCTGTCAGTGTGTATTTTAAAAGGCATTTTAAATGTGAATGCGCATTGGCTCGATGGCATCAAAATACTGGGTTGTTTATATATTGCTTATATTGGATTTGATATTTTAAAAGAAGTAACTATACAGCCCACTGCACAATCTCTGCAGTTAAAAGCAGCACAAGGGGGGGTTAAGCAAGGACTAATTGTGGGAATTTCAAATCCTAAGGATATTATTTTTTTCGCATCATTTTTTCCGCAGTTTGTAGGAATTACTCTTCATCTTAATCTGAGTTTAATTGTGTTGACCCTGAGTTGGATCGTTTTAGATTTCGCAACCATGTCTTTGGTGTATTTGTCTTTTCATCGATTGTCGAAATCACGCTGGTATAAAAAATTGTTGGCACTGTGTGGGCTGATTTTAGTGGTAGTTGCCATCTACGGGATCTATAGCATATTCACGGTTTAATTCTTAACTTGAAATGTGCAGTAAAAAATAAAAAAGGCTGATTCAATCAGCCTTTTTATGAATGTGTAGAGCTTTAATTAATTCGCACTAGAGATTGTGCTGTAAACGATATTGCACAATTTCTTCAATGGTGAGTACAGTCAAATGATGGGTTTGTGCATACGCTAAAACTTGTACGCCATTCGCCATTGTGCCGTCTGGGTTGGTTAATTCACACAAAACACCTGCGGGTTTTAAACCGGCCAGACGTGCCAAATCAATAGTCCCTTCAGTATGTCCACGACGGGTCAATACGCCGCCTTCACGCGCACGTAAAGGAAAAACATGACCCGGACGGTTTAAGTCACTAGCCACAGCACCATCTTTAATTGCGGCTTTGACTGTAGTTGTTCGGTCTTTTGCTGAAACGCCAGTAGTAACACCTTCCGCAGCTTCAATGGTGACAGTAAAGGCAGTTTTAAAATGGCTAGAGTTATCAGACACCATGGGTGGAAGTTCTAAATGATTGGCTTGAGCATCGGTTAAACACAGGCAGACAATTCCTGAACCGTCACGAATCATACGTGCCATGGTTTCTACAGTGAGTGTTTCTGCCGCAACAATCAGGTCGGCTTCATTTTCACGGTCAAAATCGTCCATGACTAAAACAGGCTTGCCTTGACGAATGTCTTCTAAGGCTTGCAGCATGCGCTGTTCTGCAGGTGGAAGGGCAGAAAAGAAAATTTCGGGTTGAATTAAACTAGACATTGAAACGCTCGCGTAAATTTTAGATACGGTTGAACATTTCAGGACATGTGAAATAGTGGCGTTACGATATATATTGAAAATGATCAATGATATAGAGATGTGACGTCGTCTTCTTTCATCCGGACTATACCGTCGGCTCAGGTATTGCACCTGATCTGCGAATCGCGTTTAAACGATTGGCTCGTGGGCTTTTTGCAGGGCTTTCAACCCAGCAAATTTACCACCGGTGGGGAATTTCACCCCGCCCTGAAGCGATGTGTCTTGAGTATAGACCTGTTTGAGTGATGATGGGGGATTATTGCTTAGAATCATTTGCAAAATTTTAGATAAGTAAAGTTATAAGATTGGATTTGTAAGCATTTATATAAAGTGTGTCAAAGCATGCTATCGTGCCGATAAATCAACCATGATTGCATAATGATAAAAAATGACCGCTCCTCAGCATTCTCAGCAGCAGAATATAAAGCTGCATCATTCACAGTTAGATCAAGAGTTTTCAACAGATCTGTTCCAAGATGTACAGGTTATTCGGTATCTGCAAGTAATCGGTGTTGCACTGATAGCAGCCAGTTTCGTGTATTTGATCGCGGCAAACTGGTTGATGTTGCCAAAATTCATCCAATTGGCAATTCCAATGTTGTTGTTGCTGCTGAGTGCTGTGACGAGTGTATATGTTGCAAGTCGTGTTTGGATTCAGCAAAGTTTAGATACTTTAAGCGGTTTGTTGCTTGGATTGAGTTTGGCTGTGATTGGGCAGGTCTATCAAACAGGTGCAGACAGTTATCTGTTATTTTTAGTCTGGGCTTTGCTGCTTTTACCTTGGTTATATCGATCGAATATCGGAGTCTTTGCGTTACTGTGTTTGATCAGTCAATTGGCATTATTTTTATATTTTAAACAAAGCTATTTAATCGTTGATCATTCATGGTGGTATTTACTTTGCATGAATATATTGACGGCAATTTGTGTGACGTTTTGTTTGAAATATTATGCTGCGCTGCGCTTTGTATTTATTGCATTCATTACACTAATGTCGATGTATTGCATGTTTTTATACTGTGGAAATGGGGTAGAGCAGTATCAATGGCAATATTTAATTTTTGCCTTGTTGCTTCCAATTTATCTGATTATCTATTTTTATCGACAACAGCGTGCATTAGAAACCAGTTTACAAGCCGCGGGTCTTGCCGCGAGTTTCAGTATTTTGATTTTCCAATGGGCAGAACATATTTTATCTGACTCGAGTGCAGGATTGTTGGTTTTTGCCTTGCTGATATTTGCTTGGTTTGCGGTGATCAGTTGGGCACTGATGAAATTTCTGCCACAGACTAAATTTGCGGTTATTCCTTTAGCGATTGGGGCATGGTTGGCAGGCATTATTTTATCGAGCTTATTGCTGACCTATTGGAAGGCGTTTTCGATCGTCATGGGCTTAGTTTTTGTAGCTGTGGCTTGGTGGTTGATTCGACGAGCTAAAAGTATCTTTAGTCGCCAATTTGCTTACTGCTTATGGGTATGTGGCCAATCTGCGGTCTTCATTCATACAGAGAGCTTAACCAATAGCATTTCGTTTATTTTAGTGTTGCAAATTGGCGTTATCTTGCTCTGTTTATTTAGTCGAATGCATTGGTTTATTGTTTTTATTCAACTTATTGCAGGATATAGCCTTGCAGTGGCCACACTATTTGATGCCGATCTTTTTATGAGCGATGAACATGTCATCTTAGCTGTGACTGGATTGAATTATATTCTACTGATTTTCTTGCTCGGGAGTGCAACAGCTTGGTTGCACTCGATGTATCGAAAAAGCATTGTGTTATGGATGTTATGCATCGTATTGGCGGGTGTGGTATTGCAAACTTTGTCAAATAACGTTCTACAGTTTGAACAGACCCAACATGGTGTTCTTGACCTGTTTATTGGTTATCTGTTGCCTGTAGTTTGGCTTGGCCTTTACATCGCAAATCAGAAAAAACAGGCGGGGAGCGAAAAATGGTTGTTACTGCTATTGGGTCTTGTGCTGATTGCGATGGGTTATTTTGAAATTTTCTTATTATTGGTTTTATTGGCATGGGCGCAGGTCTATCAGCAATCTTTGGTTAAAGCCCTGAGCATCGTGTTGATCATTTTTAGCTTATGGATGCTGTACTACAATTTGGGTCTGAGTTTTTTATTGAAAAGTTTAACGATTTTGATCTCTGGCCTTTTGCTGCTTGGCATTACCAAGATGTTATCTGCGATACAGCATAAACAAGGGGGAGATGTGTGATGACCATACTCAATAAAAAAATGCTTCCTATTGGTTTGGCTGTACTCAGTATTCTTTTATTTGTGCTGATGATTGCACGTCATGAATGGCATTTGGCAAACAATCAGAGTATTTATGTAAAGTTGCAACCTGTCGATCCGCGCTCTTTGATTCAAGGGGATTATATGGCCTTGAATTATCAGCTCTATTTTGGTGGTCAGCCATCAAAAGAGCAATCTGCCAATGGGCAGGCTGCCAAAGCGAACACAGAAGAAAATGTACACCGTGACTATTTTGTCGATCAAAAAAGTATTGTGAGTTATGTGCAGCTCGATGCACAGCGTAGGGTGATTCGAACCAGTTTCAACCCAGAGTTGTTAGCGCAGTATCCAAGCTCATCCACAAAACTGGTGCTCAAAAATCCTGACAATAGATTTGAGGGTTTATATCCCGCTGCGAGAAGCTTTTTATTTGCTGAAGGCTTGGAGTCGTGCTATCGCGATGCGCAATATGCAGAGCTAAAGGTGCAAGAAAATGGTCAGCCTTTGTTGGTGGGTTTGGTAGGAGAGCATTTACAGCCCTTTGATTGTAAACAAAACCAAGCATGGTGGAAGGGCCCGAGAGCAGGGTAGATAAATTGAGCTGTTAAGTTGTATGTAGTGATTTGCGTCTAATACTGAATTTTTGCAGTCAATAATGCATAGTTCAGCCATAAAAAAAGCCCGCAAATTTTTGCGGGCTTTTTAGAATCTTTAAATGCTTGAATTAAGCAACTTGAACTGGAATACAGTTCGCTGTGTGGTTCACAGTGTTGTTTGGGTTCGCATAGACTAAACGTGGCTTATGTGCATTTGCTTCAGCTTCTGTGAAATCGCCAAAAGTTGCGATAATCATCAAGTCGCCAATATCTGCTTGGTGAGCAGCACCGCCATTTACAGAGATAATGCCAGAACCTTCTTCACCACGAATGGCATAAGTGGTAAAACGCTTACCATTAGTCACGTTCCACATATGAATTTCTTCATATTCACGTATACCGGCTAAATCTAGAAGAATACCGTCAATTGCACAAGAACCTTCATAATGTAATTCTGCTTGTGTAACGACGCAACGGTGGATTTTAGCTTTTAATAAACGAGATAGCATGGCTAGCGTCTCCTTGGTAGACCTAAGATCGTATCTTATGGTGGAACAATCTCTTGAATGCTGGGTGAGCAGTCAAATGCAAGCGCATTTTGCTCTGAAATCATTCAGATGGCAATAAGTATTGTTCAACAATTTGTGGAATTGTCAGTTCTATTTGTAAGCGTTGATCTGGTTCATAGCTTGCTGAATCTCACCACTTACCAACAATTTAGTACGTGATAAGGCATGTGCAATAGCATCATCCATTAAGCCTTGTTCACTACTTGGTGCTTTACCTAAGACATGGCCTGAGACACGTTCTTTAGAACCAGGATGACCAATACCAATACGTAAACGATGGAAATTTGGACCAATATGCGGGACGATATCGCGCAAACCATTATGACCACCATGACCACCGCCAGTTTTCAGGCGAATGACACCAGGGTTCATATCAAGTTCATCGTGTGCGATAAGTATTGCTTCAGGAGCAATTTGATAGAATTTGGCGAAGGGAACAACACTTTGACCAGAGAGGTTCATAAAGGTTGTGGGTAACAGCAGACGAACGTCTTGACCTTCGATATTACCACGACCACTGATGCCTTTATATTTAGGATCAGCTTTGAGTTGGATGCCATATTGTTCTGCAAGGCGTTCTACGAACCAGAAGCCTGCATTATGGCGGGTTTGGGCATACTCAGAACCTGGGTTACCCAAACCAACAATCAGTGAAAGTTTACTCACTCATTTACACCATTTAACACTTATGCGCGTTTGAAGTCAGCGTGCATAGGAGTGTTTTTAGCTGGGTGACGTTGTAAAGCTTGGATTTTAACGCTTTCAGCTTTACCGTCGATGTTGATTTCAACAACTTCTTCAAAGAATGCGTTGTTTTCTAAAGCTTTAACAAGTTCGCGAAGTTCCAAAGTAACTGCTACAGGTTCAGCTGCACCACCGTAGATGATTGCTGGTACTTTATTTTGAAGACGAAGGCGGCGGCTCGAACCTTTCCCTTGTACTGCTTCTTCACGTGCTACTGCATTTAATACGAAGTTTGCCATGATAGACATTCCTATTTAAGTTTAATTGACTAGACCTTCGACCAGTCTAGTGATAGAAAGCCCCACCAAAAGGCAGGGCTTTTAAATTTAGCGCTATATTATAGATAAGAATCGAACATTGCGCTAATAGATTCTTCGTTGTTAATACGACGAATTGTTTCAGCAACCATACTTGCAACTGAAACTTGGCGAATCTTACCAAGAGCTTGAGCTTCTTCTGAAAGCGGAATAGTGTCTGTTACAACCAATTCGTCAATCACAGAGTTTTTCAAGTTTTCTAAAGCTTTACCAGAAAGTACAGGGTGAGTTGCGTAAGCAACAACTTTGCGAGCACCAAAAGTTTTTAGTGCGTCAGCAGCTTTACACAATGTACCTGCTGTATCCACCATATCATCAACGATGACACAGTCACGGCCTTTAACGTCACCGATCAAGTGCATTACTTGAGATTCATTCGCTTTTTGACGGCGTTTGTCGATGATCGCAAGATCGATATCACCCATTTGCTTAGCTACAGCACGCGCACGTACTACACCACCAACGTCAGGAGAAACAACCATTAAGTTGTCGTGTGACTGTTGACGAAGATCTGCTAAAAGTGCAGGAGTACCGTAGATGTTGTCTACAGGAATATCGAAGAAACCTTGGATTTGGTCAGCATGAAGGTCGATCATGACAACGCGGTCAATACCAACAGTTGTGAGCATATCTGCAACAACTTTTGCTGTAATTGGCACGCGGCTTGAACGTGGACGACGGTCTTGACGAGCATAACCGAAATAAGGAATGACAGCAGTGATACGACCAGCACTTGCACGACGCAAAGCATCAGCCATAACTAAGATTTCCATAAGGTTATCGTTAGTTGGGGCACAAGTTGGTTGTACGATGAATACGTCTTTACCACGAACATTTTCAGTAATTTCGACAGCGATTTCACCGTCAGAAAATTGACCTACAGATGCAGCACCTAGAGGGATGTGAAGGTGGCTAACGACTTTTTGGGCGAATTGTGGATGTGCAGATCCACTAAAAACGACAAGATTGGGCATGAAGCACCCTTGGCGGTTGGCAAATTGGAGAATTAGATGGCAGGGGCGGCTGGATTCGAACCAACGGATGCCGAGATCAAAACCCGGTGCCTTACCACTTGGCGACGCCCCTAATGCGGCAGAACTTTAATATTTTTACAGTATTTTGTCAAGTTGAAACAACAAAGATACTGCAAATTATGCTCTGTCTTTTTTGAAGTAAATGGCAGGGGCGGCTGGATTCGAACCAACGGATGCCGAGATCAAAACCCGGTGCCTTACCACTTGGCGACGCCCCTATATCAAACTTCAAAATGACGTAATGGTGATTCTTGCAAACTGCGAACCAAGTAAGATTTACATGGTGCATTTTTCAATATGTCATCAATATTCATATTTTCAGTCACTTCAGTAAATACACAAGCACCTGTACCTGTAAGCTTTGCTGTACCGAACTGATCTAAGTACCGCATTGCTTCATCGACTTCGGGATATAAGCTTCGTGCCACAGGCTCAAAGTTATTTCCAAAATCAGATGGCGTTTCCTGATAGCCGCAAAATTTAGTGGGCTTTGAGTCTCTTGTCAACGTTTTTTGTGAAAAAAGCAGTTGAGTGCTGATAAAACAGTCAGGTTTTAACACAATGTACTGTTTTTGAGCTAAATCTATGAATGTTAAGTGTTCACCGATGCCTTCTGCCCATGCATTTAGACCATGTACAAACACGGGAACATCTGCCCCAAGTTGTAAGCCGAGTTCTGCAAGTTGTTCGGTATTTAGACCACATTTCCATAGTTGATTGAGCACGATTAGGGTGGTGGCTGCATTGGATGAACCACCACCGAGCCCTGCACCCATCGGAATATTTTTTTCAATGTGGATTTTTTGTGCAGTCAGTGCTTTAGCAAACGGTTTGAGTATTTGAGCAGCACGATAAATTAAATTTTGCTCTAGATTGACGCTGTTTAAGCCCTCAATTTGAATAAAATATTCATCAGCAGAATTTGCAAGTGGGTGAAATTCCATCCAATCAGATAAATCGATGAGCTGAAAAATCGTCTGTAATTCGTGATATCCATTTGGACGTCGGCCAGTAATGTGCAAAAACAAATTGAGTTTTGCAGGAGAAGGTACACGAATCACAGAAGTCATAGCTCAGCTTTTAGGCAAATTAACGATTTTGAATCACCATTGTAATACGGTTTTCCTGACCGGATTCAAGTGCTTGTTTTAAAATTAACTTGTTCGGTACCGTTGAAGTTTCATTATAACTCAGGTCAACCGTCCAACCATCTTCAATAATCTGTTGTGGACGCTGCGCAGTATCGCGTTGAATTTTTGCTTGTGTGGTTGCAGGGCGCGCCTGTACCCAGTCGACGAGGTGGGTAATGGGAGCTTGCCAACCGGTAGCACGCTCGAGTAATTCTTCTGGTGTTTCTGCTTCAATCAAACCGGTTTTTGCACTATTGAGTTGAACTTGACCGGGTTTACCGCTGATTTGAGTTTTTCCAACACCTAATATGCCACTCAGTTCGATATCATATTCATTGCGGTCTTGAACCCAAGTAAAAAAAGCACTTCCTGACTGTTGTGGCGTGCGCACACCAATCTTACCTTGTAAGTTGAATTGATTTGCAGCAACTTCTTCAGGGCTGGGTTGAGCGGGTGTTTTAACGTATTGCTGACAACCAGTAAAAAATAAAGCGCAGCAGGTCAGGGCAGATACCCCAAATTTTGAAGATACTTGCATAAAGTCTTTCTAACTCTTTTTCATGGGTTGGGGTAACAATAACGAATGTAGTTGCTCTAATTGCGGATCATTCGGATGTTTTTGTTGGAGTTGTTGTAACAACGCGTCAAATTTATTCATATCACCTTGCATGAAGACTGATCGTGCATAGCGAATGCCAATTTTTAAACTATTACTCAGTTCATACGCTTTGGCCAAAACAGATGCAGATGTACTAAAATCATTTTGCAAATAACAAATATAACCGAACGTATCTAAGATTGAAGCTTGCTCAGGAGCATATTCTAAGGCATGTTCGACGTATTTTCGGGCTTCATCTAAGCGTCTATTTTGTACCGCCAATGTATAGGCATATGCATTTAAATAGGTCGGACTATTGGGTTCAATTTCGAGTAATTGTTTTAGTAATTGGTCGAGTCTATCTTTATCTTGATGGGCGTCGAGCAGTAGAACTTCGGCATAAATGAGCTCAGGATCTTCGGGCAAGTTTTTTACCGCTTCATCAAGCAAACGGACTGCTGCTTTTTTATTGTTCATGCGTTTTAAAATATCCGCCTGAGCAAGATATAAGAAACTGGCATGTTGAGGATAATTAACCCGCTCTTGGGTTAAAAAGCGCAGTGCATCATGCAGCTTATTTTGCTGGCTAAAAATGCTGATCATATTGCGCCGTGAAACTGTATAAAGACTGCCATCAACAAGGCGATAATAGGCTTTTGCCGTTTCATAATGCTGTTTGCGTTCAGCATTTACTGCGAGATAGTAATACGCTTCATTTTGGTATTTGCTCGAATAACGTAACTCCACCAAATACTTTTCGGCTTTTTCATAAAGCTCTAAGTCAATACTGGTCAAACCTGCCATAAATAGCGGTTCTTCAGCAGATGGCCATTTCTTTAGTATATCTTCGAGTTTTTCTAGACCTAATTCTGACTGATTGATTTTAATTAAATATTTTGCTTCTGCTAAGCGAACTTCCATATTGTTGCGGTGTTTACGGCTGGATTTTTCGAACCATTTTAAGGTTTCGTCTTCATCACCCAACGACATGAGTAAATTGGCTTTCATTAGGATATAGCCAGTCACTTTCGGGCGTTTTTTTTAGTGCTAAATTAATGGTATCTAAGGCATCAGCAAAGGCACCATTTTGAGCTTGTAAACCTGCGACTAAGACCAAAATAGAAGGGTTGGTTTTTTCTTTGCTAGCGGTCAGTGCTTGAATCAGATAAGCGCGATCTTCCTCTGATTCAGGGGAAATACCCGCCAAAATTTGTTCTAAATCTGCATTTGGGTCAATGGTTAAAATTTTATCAAGTGTTTCGGCGGCAAGCTCATATTCATGGGCTTTCAAAGCAATATGTGATAAATAAAATAATGCTGGTACATCTTCAGGTTCTTGCACAACCCAATGTGTAGCAATATCTAAGGCTGCTTGTAAATCATTTTGCTCAATAGCAACGTTTAAAGCACGCTGTTTGACCATGGTGGATTTACTTTTGATTGCAAGCACGGTGTAATTATGAAGCGCGGTTGGGATGTCGTTATAAGCTAAGGCAAATTCTGCAATCATACTTTGTTTAATTGCATCATATCCTGAATTTGCATGGTAAACTTCTCCCACGGCCCGAATTGGGGCAGTAGAAGCCATGCTACCAACAAGTAAGAATGTGGTAGAATACTGCTTTATTGTCTGGCCGTTCAGTCGGCTATTTGTTAGACGCAATTTTTCTTGATCCAAGTAATGCTTTTTATGACGCCGATAATGCACAATAGCATAAATTTAGCGAAATGATGATCTGATATGTCTTTCTTTGCATTGGGTGTCAACCATCAAACCGCCTCTGTAGAACTGCGCGAACAGATTGCATTTAACCCTGAAAAGTTAACAGCGCTGCTTGAACAGCAAAGCCATGCACCTGAACTCAATGACATGGTGGTGGTATCTACATGTAATCGTACTGAAGTCTATGCGATGTCTGAAAATGCAGACATGGTATTGAATTGGCTTGCCCAATCAAATGGTATTGATGTAAAGCAATTGTCAAATCATGTGTATCGTTATGAAAATGCACAGGCGGTGACACACCTCATGCGTGTGGCTAGCGGCTTGGATTCGCTCATGCTTGGTGAGCCTCAAATCTTAGGTCAAGTTAAAACGGCTTTGTCCTTAGCCAAAGATGCCGAAACTGTCTCCCCAAATTTAAACCGTATTTTTGAATATGCCTTTTATGCGGCAAAACGAGTGCGTTCTGAAACAGCCGTAGGAAGTCATGCGGTGTCGATGGGCTATGCCGTTGCTCAGCTAGCTTTACAGGTTTTTAGTCAGCCTGAAAAATTGACGGTCATGATTGTTGCTGCTGGTGAAATGAATAGCTTGGTTGCAAAGCATTTGGCCGAAATGGGTGTGGGCAGAATTATTATCTGTAACCGTACACGTACCCGTGCCGAAGCTTTATCCCAAGAGATTGCTCATCGTGTAGAAGTCGAAATTATTGATTTTGCAGATTTGGCAGACAATTTACATCGTGCAGATGTAATTTCAAGTTGTACCGGAAGCTTGCATCAAGTGATTTATTTTACGGATGTCAAAGCAGCATTGAAAAAACGCCGTTATAAACAAATGTTGTTGGTCGATTTGGCGGTACCCCGTGATATTGAAGCCAAAGTCGAAAGTTTAGATGGCGTTTATTTATATGGTGTAGATGATCTGCAAACAGTCATAGAAGAAAACTTGGCTCAGCGTCGTCAGGCGGCAGTTGAAGCCGAAGTGATGGTCAATCAGCTTGCGACAGATTTAATCACACAGCAAAAAGTGAATTTGGCTGGCTCGACGATTCATGCATACCGTGAACATGGTGAGTCATTGCGTCAAGAAGAACTGGCTTTGGCGCTGAATCGTCTACAAAAGGGCGAAGATGCTGCGAAGATTATGCAAGAAATGTCGCATCGTTTAACCCAAAAACTATTGCATCCGACCTCTATCGTGCTGCGTAATGCAGCGATGGCGGAAGACCCTGCTTATTTTGAAATGTTAGAACAAGATTTAGTTAATGTGGCTGAAAATCGCCGTAAACCAAAGAAATAAATAAGCTGATTCATTGAATAGTATATTGTTCACAGCTTGAACTTGAAGTTAAAACTTAATCTTCAAGGAGTGTGAGCGATCTTTTTTTATCAATATCATAAATACGTTGTTTTAAATTACGCATTTCTGCAAGGCTTGAAAACTTATTCGACTTGATCTTGAGTTGTAAGAATTGATATTGCAATTTTGTCGATAAATCTGCCGCAAGTTTATCTGCTTGTTCAGGTGATGACGTATAGTCACTGATATTGGCATGCTCTAAAATATGTTGTAATTCATGATGATGTGCTGCACATGCACCGAGTACATAATAGGTCGATAACTCTGGGTCATCAGGTAATTCATCAAAAATCACATTGAAAATATTTAAAACGTGATAAAGCAAGAGATCTTGTGACACTAAGGCACGTAAAGGCTCAAAGTGAATGTAAAGATAAGGATGATTGATCAAAATCGCAATCACATATTCTTCAGCATCAATTTTTGTACTAAAGCTCAATGATGCATCATTATTGACTTGAGGCTGCCACTTTCGGCTGAACCCTAATTTTTCACGGAAATATTGTTGTAGCAAATAACGATATGAACCACCTTTCGGCAACAGTTCAGTGAGCTGTCTGAGTTCACCCATCACCTGACTTTTACCCTCAGGTGAACTGACATTATGATTTTGCGTTAAATGTGCAAAAACAAATTCAGAAAGAAGCGGTGAGGTGTGCAGTAACCGTCGAAAATTTTCAATACCTTCACGACGGATCAATGAATCTGGGTCATGGTCATTCGGCAATACAAAGAATTTAAGTTCACGTCCATCATTCAGTAATGGAAGGGCAATTTCGAGCGTACGACGAGCTGCTTTTTGACCTGCGGCATCACCATCAAATGCAATGGTAATGCGGCTATTTTGCTTAAATAAAATGTTTAAATGTTCAGTATTACTGGCAGTCCCTAAAGTCGCTACAGCGCCATGAATGCCATATTGCTGTAGGGCAATAACATCCATATAACCTTCGACCATTAACCAATCTTGGGCTTTTTGTTTACGGCCTTCATATAAACCATAAAGTAACTGGTTTTTATGGAAAACTTCAGAGTCTGGGGAGTTGATGTACTTCGGTTTGATTTCATCATTTAGGGCACGACCACCAAAACCGACCACACGACCTTTCGCATCTCGAATCGGGAAAATCACCCGCTCACGCAGTAAGTCAAAGTCACGACCACTATCACTGGTGCGAATCAAACCGAGGAGTTTGAGTCCTTCGATATCTTGTGGAAAGGCTTTTTCCAGATGTTGCCAATCTTCGGGGGCATAGCCTAAACGCCAATAGGCGATGGTGTCTGCACTGAGACCCCGTTGTTTAAAATAAGCTTGCCCGATTGGACTGAGTGGTAGTTGTTGCTCATAAAACTGTGCGACATTTTCCAGCAAGTCATATAAGTTTCCGTCTTGCGGCACATCTTCAAAACCATTGGTAACTTGGTCAAAGTGAGCAAAGGGATCGTTCCCATAAAACGCATCTTCGTTATTTTGAAACTCAGCAAATGGGTCGTGTTCGAAATTTACTGCAGCAGGATTTGTGTCGGTTTCGCCTGTTTTGGGCGGCAGAGCTTTTGCTTCGATTGGAGGTTTTTGTACAGGTTTGGGTTTAGATTCGCGTTTATATTTGAGTTTATTGGAATCGTTATTGTCTTTCGGTAGTTCAATACCCGTTTGGCTAGATAAATCCTTCATTACTTCGATGAAGTTACGGCTACCAATATCCATTAAAAAACGGATGGCATTACCATTGGCCTGACAACCAAAGCAGTGAAAATATTGTTTATCACGATAGACATGGAAAGATGGCGATTTTTCCTGATGGAATGGGCAGCATCCTGAGTAGGTGCGTCCAGTCTTTTTCAATTTCACAAATTGACCAATCACATCGACAATATCGGTGCGATCTAAAATTTGATCAATTGTATGTTGAGGAATGGCCATGCTGTTTTATCTGTCTATCTATTGAATTTGGGCAGTTCGTGAAATATGTTGAAATCAGCAATGCTGTAAGTTCAGTGGGGATGCAGTACAGCATCGTCCATCGAACTATTGTATACCTTTTAATCTAACCGAATCTGTAGATCCTGAAAAGATAAAAGGGCAAGTATTCTAACTTGCCCTTTGTGAAAAATCGACCTTCGTTGCGACTATATTATTCAGCTGATTCTGACGACTCAGTTTTTTTTCGCTATGAGGACGATCCAATAAGCCAAAGCTTAAACGATTAGTTAAACTACGTTTTTCTTCATCAGTTTCAACCGCGTCTGTAGAGGTTTGCTCAGACATCGTCTGTGCTTCTTTACCGAAAATACCCAAAGTTGCACGGTTAAGGAAGCTGCCTTCACTACGTGCAGCACGCATATTGACTGTACCGTCTGACTTCACAAGTTTTGGATAGTTTAGCTTAAGCACTTCGATGTATTGCTGAGACGTGGTTTTATCACCAAGTTTGTCATAACCATAGGCAACCGTCGCTAGAGCTTCTGGAACTTGTGGTGCTTGAGGATAATGTTCGATCACCCAAAGTGAACGTTCAACAGCAGCTAACCATGCTTTACGCTTCACATTAAAACGTGCCGCATTCATTTCGCTTTCAGCCAATTCTTGACTGATGAACTTCATACGTTGTGCGGCATCGACTGCATATTCGCTCGATGGATAGCGACGGATAAAATCGACAAAGTTTTGATAAGCCACTTTGAGATAGCTCACATCACGATGCGATTGCTTTAAAGAAGTATAGCGAAGCAAACCGTTGTAGTTTTGCTCCATGTTTGAAACACCACGCACGTAGTACGCATAATCAACTTGCGGATGTTGTGGGTTCATACGAATAAAACGGTCTGCAAGTGCAATCGCACCTTCATAGTCTTTTTGCTGAAACTTTACATACAATAGTTCAAGTTGTGCTTGCTGCGCATAGTTACCTGTAGGGTAGTAGGTCTCTAGAGCTTCAAGGTGTTTTGCTGCATCTGTATATTGGTTACGTTCAAGCGCTTTTTGTGCTTTTTCGATATAAATCTGTTCGCTTGATTGTGGACCTGTGTCGACCACTTCTTTCTTTGGATTACTGCTACAGCCTACCATTGCCGATGCAATGCCTATTGTTAGAGCAAGCATTGTCATTTTATATTTTGGTAGCGACATAAAAATTCCTCTGTTAATACGGGCAATGAGCTACAATTGAACTATTAAACCACTTTTGTCTGAATGAGCAAATGAGTCAAGCACAATCTTCCAATTCTAATTTCCCTGAAACTGATTTCAATTTACTTGAAGATTCTGAGGATGCAGATAACCATACTTCAGACTCAACTGCAACACGTTTATCGTTGCAATTTCAATTGGATGAAAGCTATTTAGGACAACGTATTGATCAGGTTTCAGCACTGGTTTGGACTGATTTTTCTCGTGAAAAGCTAAAACAGTGGCTCAAAGAGGGCCATTTGTTGGTCAATGGTAACACTGTGAAACCAAAGTACAAATGCGAAGGCACAGAGTTATTGACTTTAGACGTCGAGTTAGAAGCACAAACCCGTAGCTTACCTGAAGATATTCCACTTAATATTGTCTATGAAGATGACGATATTATGGTGATTAATAAACCTGTCGGTATGGTTGTACATCCGGGCGCTGGAAACAGTACAGGCACATTGGTGAATGCAATTTTGCACCATTACCCAAAATCTTCAGAGTTGACCCGTGCAGGTTTGGTGCATCGTATTGATAAAGACACCTCAGGTTTGTTGGTTGTTGCGAAAAACCTCGAATCCCAATTTTCTTTAAGTAAGCAATTGGCTAAGAAATCGGTTTACCGTATTTACGATTTGATCGTATATGGCAACATTATTGCTGGCGGTACAGTCGATGAACCAATTAAACGTCATCCTGTCGATCGCATCAAAATGGCAGTCTTGCCGGGCGGTAAAGATGCGGTGACTCACTACAATGTGAAAGAACGTTTCCAAAACTTTACCCGCGTTCAAGCACGTTTAGAAACGGGTCGTACTCATCAAATTCGTGTGCATTTCACTTATATCGGTCATGGTCTTGTGGGCGATCAAGTGTATGTACCACGTGTACGTATGCCTGCAGGCGCGTCGATGTTATTAGATGACACTTTACGTGGCTTTAAACGTCAAGCGTTACACGCGGTTAAATTGGGTCTCGTTCATCCACGTACAGGAGAAGACATGATGTTTGAAGCACCATGGCCTGAAGACTTTAATCAATTGGTTGAAGTTTTACGTAGCGAAAACAAAGCTTATTAAGTTTTAAACTGATTTAAACGCCATAGATAGAAAAGGACGGCAACATGCAATTTGTTCAGGGACTTCCACAGGGTGTTTTTGTGGGACAAACTCGAGTTCATCATGATCAGATGCAACCTGCTGAACAACCCGAACTGGCAGGATTCAATCTGGCATTGCATGTGGGAGATGATGCAGCGCGTGTGCAAAAGCACCGGATGCAATTGCTCAAAGACTTTGCTAAATATGGCGTGAATAAAATCAGCTGGATGAACCAAACGCACAGTACGCTATGCCATCGCATTGATGAACAGATCAACTTTGTTGCACCCGAAGGCGATGGTATGGTCACGCAGTCTAAACATCATGCCCTGATGATGATGACCGCAGACTGCTTACCCGTGGTTTTGGGTAATGCTGACGGGACAGAAGTTGCCAATCTGCATGCAGGTTGGAAGGGCTTGGCTAATGGTATTGTGGAAAACACCATTGCAGCCATGCACACTCAGCCAACATGGGCTTGGTTGGGGGCAGCCATTTGCCAAGAGAGTTTTGAAATTGGTGCAGAAGTCAAAGCTGCCTTTTGTTCCAAATATCCAGAACTTGAAAGTGCATTTAAAGCTGGTGTAAAGGAAGGCAAATATTATGCTGATCTTTATGCGATAGCGCGTTATATTCTTGCATTACATGGGGTTAAAGCCGTAACAGGTGGCGACCAATGTACCTTTTTGCAAGCTGAAGAATATTTTTCTTATCGCCGCGAAGCGAAAACAGGACGTATGGCAACATTCGTCTTTATGCTTTGAAAATGCTAAACTTGACTGAATCTATCGACTTTTAAATGTTATGTCTTTGACTGCTAAATCTCTTGCTGTTGTTTACCACAGTCCCTATGGGCACACTGCCAAAGTGGCGAATTTCATTGTACAAGGTGCAGAAAAAGCCGGTGTAAAAGTCCATCTCATGAATGTAGAGCATGTGGATTGGGATGAATTGGACAGTGCAGATGCCATCGTTTTTGGATGCCCAACCTATATGGGCAGTATGAGTGCGGCAATGAAATTATTCATGGAGCAATCATCTAAACGCTGGTTAGCACGGACATGGCAAGGCAAGTTAGCCGCTGGTTTTACCAATGGTGGCGGCTTAAGTGGAGATAAATTGGCAGTATTGCAGCAAATCAATTTATTCGCCATGCAGCACGGCATGTTGTGGAGCGGTCTTCCATTGATGCCAACTGGACGAAGCACAACAGATTTAAATCGGATGTCGAGCTTTTTGGGTTTAATGACACAATCGGATAATGCACCTGTTGAAGTCACGCCACCTGCGGGTGATTTAGAAACCGCTATTTGGTTTGGTGAATATCTGGGGTTGTTGTTAAATAAAGTTAATTAATTTGTAAATAAATCGTTTGAACTATCATTTATAAATCTTTGAAAACCCTAGTGATGGAAATGTTACGGGGGTTTTTATTGGCCTAAAATTCGTGAAAATTGGCATTTTGTATAATTGAGTTGTGATGTGTGTCACAAATTGCCATTCATTTACGCCAACGCTATTGATTTAATCTTCTCATAAATTTCACTCGGGATGAGTGACG
Source organism: Acinetobacter sp. CFCC 11171 (assembly GCF_003268405.1). NCBI lineage: Bacteria > Pseudomonadati > Pseudomonadota > Gammaproteobacteria > Moraxellales > Moraxellaceae > Acinetobacter > Acinetobacter sp. CFCC 11171. The sequence goes on from NZ_LQXP01000022.1 coordinate 60,609, forward strand.
AATATTAAAAAGGATTAAATAATCGTGAAAAAAACAATAGTCGCAATGGCATTGACCTTATGTGTTTCTGACGTTGTTTTTGCAGCAGAAGGATTGGTGGGATTAGCCGATGAAGAATTGTCTGCCATCAATGGTGCTGCATTGATGAATATGTCCTATACCGATCCTATTTTGGTCAACCAACAAATGGTCGATGAAAATATTGGTTTCTACAAACTCAGTTTAGATGCCGTCATGGATCTAAATGTCAATGTCAAAAGTTTGCAACTCGGCTGTGGTGGGGTAAATGGGTCAAATGGCTGTGATATTGATATTCGTCATCTAGCGTTGAGTGGTAATGCAACGTCAACGGATGCCAACGGTAATCCAGTCTTTAATGGTGATCGAGCGTTAACAAGTGCCGAACTGAAAAATCCGTTTATTGAATTTGCAATTAAAAACCCAAAACAAGCCGCTTTACGCGAAGTTAAAGGCTTCCGTGTCAGTGCTGAATCAATTACAGGTTTATTGACCACAGGTATTCAAAACACGGGTGCGCCGACAGACGGGATTAAGTCACTAAGCGGTTATATGAAAATTGCACCGACTACAGGGACAGCAAAGACCCAAGCAGCGATCTTTGGGGATAGCAGCAGTGAGACTTTATCCGGTAACTTGGTGATTAATACGATTTGGAACAATGATCGTAGCTTTGTTAGCCAACCCGAAAATAGTAAGGGTTTAAAAATTCCTTCAATGAATGTGCCGTTTACCGTCCCTGAAATTACTATCAACGGAAAACGACAAACTCAAGCCGTTGCCAAAAATATCAGTGCGACAGTGCCATCGATTCAACTCAACCGTGATAGTGGTAGTTTACAGGTCAAACTTGACCGTAATTTGTTATGGGTAGAAGGGGCGCAGTTCTTTATGGATTCTGGCTCATCAATTGATGGTTTGAAAATGAATATTACCTTTGAGCAAGCCTTGAATATGATTCATAACATTCCACTAAATGGCACAGCAGGTTATTTATCGCTTCAATCTCAAGATATTAGTTGGCCAGATGCCAATGCCGATGATATTGCACGTACAGGTTGGTGGATGTCATTTAAAGACCCGATCAATATTGGCAAATTAAATCCAACATCTGAAGTGGATATCTCAGGCGTCTTGCCACAAGTTGCACAAAAAGTATCGCAAATTTTAACCAATGAACCGATTTATATTCCTTTAGGTTCTGCTGTCGGTGCAGCATTTGGTTTACCGATTTATAAAAATGTCGGTTCAATTAACCTCAGTAATGCAGGTGCGGCCAATTTAACTTT
>NZ_LQXP01000023.1:0-58167 GCF_003268405.1 Acinetobacter sp. CFCC 11171
TATTGGATAAATTTGAATGTTTATAGAGAATGAAAACTTTCACATAAATCGAGCAAGCGATTCGCATAACCCCATTCATTGTCATACCATGCGAAAACTTTTGCTTGTTTTCCTACCACCATGGTTTGATTCAAATCGACAATCAATGAATAAGGTGAATGATTAAAATCACTTGATACCAAAGGTTCATCGGTTACTGACATAATTTCATGATAATCAAAACGTGCAGCGTTGCTTAACACTGCATTTAACTCGTGCTTGGTGATAAGCGATTGGGACACAAAACTTAAATCGATTGCAGCAACATTGATCGTCGGTACACGAATCGAATAGCCATCGATTCGATCTTCCATTTTCGGCATGACCCGTTTCAATGCCCCTAGAGCAGAAGACGTCGTTGGAATAATATTTTGACCCGAAGCTCGCGCCCGACGTAAGTCACGATGTGCATGATCCAATACAGATTGATCCGCAGTCACAGCATGAATTTCTGTCATAAGTGCGGTGTCTATACCAAAGGCATCATCAATAATTTTGACTAAAGGTACCAAAGCCTGCGTGGTACAAGACACACTCGAAATAATTTGATCCGTCGCTTTGACTTCATGATGATTAACACCATAGACAATCGCAGCATCAACACTGTCAAACGGCGCCGCACCAATTATCACACGTTTGGCACCTGCACCAATATGTTGTGTGGCTGCCTCTCGCGATCTAAATAAACCTGTGCATTCGAGTACCACATCGACATTCAGTTGCTGCCAAGGCAAAAGACTCGGCTGTGCTTCATTTAAAACTTGCACTTTGAGATGCGCTTGAGCACAAGAGATATCTAGAAAAATAGCGCTATCTTGTTCAAGAATTTCGACTTGGCCTGCAAAACGACCATGCGTGGTGTCATATTTAAACAAATGCACCATGGTTTCCACATCAGCGACATCATTTATGGCAACAATTTCATAATGAAATTCTTTTGGATTTTCAAACCAAGCGCGTAATACATTGCGTCCGATTCGACCAAATCCATTAATTGCCACTCGCTGCATGACCAATCCTTCGTTTTGAAACAAAAATAAAGCATCTATATGTTAATGGATTTCAACATGAAAACGTTATCATTTATTCGTTTAATGCTTATTGGGCTTTATTTTTATAAAACTTTAGCACCTGTATAGATCCAAATATTAGCTTCACTAGAAATGTACAGCGCTAAGATCAAGTCCAAACACTATTATTAAATTGGGTATAAACATGCAATTATCCAAATGAACTGAAAAATATAAAAGCAACCCACCTTCATGTAGAGCATTCATTAACATGTTGAATTTGAAATTTCAAAGCTTTTCAAGACATATAAATAACTCATGTTATGCACGAAAAAGTAATTAAGCATTTTTAAAATACTTTTTAACTTTATTCGACGGAGTCTTACATTTTTGAATTGATAAAGGGATTAGCCTTCGGCTGGAGGTACTCTTACGAAACATTGTTTCTCATTCGGCAAGATGAGAAGCGTGCTTCGCAAGGAAATCAACTTGCCGTGCAATGCACCTCACCGACAAAACTCTTTCACTAGCGTCAAATTATTGAAAATATCGTAAAAACATTTTTGATTAAAAGTAGTCCTATCTCAAATACTTGCGCATGACGTTACCGCGTATCGTTCTTTTATTTGAATCAAATTGCGCTTCTGATGTTACTGCGCAACATCAGTAAATAAAACGCAGCAACAGTGCGCTCACAAGATTAATCAATAAATACTTTCAGCGTTCCAAAGGTTTAAAAATCTAAAAATATAGGTGCCAAATTTAAAACATATAAAAAGTCATAGAGATAGCCGAAAATCATTGGTCACTACACCTTTTTCCGTTATAATTTAGCGTTTTTAAATTTTATGTCAGCATCTCAAGCCAGCTTGAAAATTTTGTAAGACTTGCTTGATAGGCTATTACCAAATCGAAATTAGGAGAGACTTGGTTGTGAGTACTCGTTTTATGACATCAGCTGAAATTCGCGAAGCTTTTTTAAGCTACTTTGAATCGCAAGGGCATACACGTGTCGCGTCGAGTTCTCTGGTACCTGCCAACGACCCAACACTATTGTTCACAAATGCTGGTATGAACCAGTTTAAAGACTGCTTCCTTGGTCTTGAAAAACGTGACTACGTTCGTGCTACATCTTCACAAAAATGTGTCCGTGCCGGCGGTAAACACAACGACCTAGACAACGTTGGTTATACAGCACGTCACCACACGTTCTTTGAAATGTTGGGTAACTTCTCATTTGGTGACTACTTCAAACGTGATGCCATCACATTTGCTTGGGATTTCTTAACCAACGAAAAATGGTTAGGTCTGCCAAAAGATAAACTTTATGCCACTGTTTACCATACAGATGACGAAGCATTTGATATCTGGAACAAAGAAATTGGTCTAGACGCTTCACGCATTATCCGTATTGGTGACAACAAAGGCGAAAAATACGCTTCAGATAACTTCTGGGCAATGGGCGATACAGGTCCTTGCGGTCCATGTTCTGAAATCTTCTTTGACCATGGTGACCACATTTGGGGCGGCTTACCGGGCACTCCTGAAGAAGATGGCGATCGTTTCATCGAAATTTGGAACAACGTATTCATGCAGTTCAACCGTACTGCTGATGGTGTTCTGCATGCCCTTCCTGCACCTTCTGTAGATACAGGTATGGGCCTTGAGCGTATTTCTGCAGTTTTACAGCATGTAAACTCAAACTACGAAATTGACCTATTCCAAAACCTACTTAAAGCTGCTGCTGAAATCATTGGTTTAGATACCACTGAACTTGAAGCAAAAGCACAAGCAGAAAACAAACCAGTTGAATACCCTGCTTCACTTAAAGTTGTGGCTGACCATGCACGTTCTTGCTGCTTCTTGATTGCAGACGGTGTTAACCCGTCTAACGAAGGCCGTGGCTATGTACTTCGCCGTATTATCCGTCGTGCAGTACGTCATGGTAACAAATTGGGTGCAACAGGTTCATTCTTCCATAAAATGTTGCAGCCGCTGATCGACGTGATGGGCGCTGCTTATCCGGAGCTTGCTGCACAGCAAGCACGTATCGAAGCACAGCTTTTGAAAGAAGAAGAACAATTCGCAAAAACTTTAGAGCAAGGTTTGAAATTGCTTGAAGGCGAATTGGCTCAACTTAAAGGTTCAGTAATTCCGGGCGAAACTGTATTTAAACTTTACGATACTTACGGCTTCCCGACTGACTTAACAGCAGACATTGCACGTGAACGTGATTTAACCATTGATGAAGCTGGTTTCGAAGTCGAAATGGCGGCTCAACGTCAACGTGCGCGTGATGCTGGTAAATTTGCTGTCGACTACAACTCAATTGTCAAAGTTGAAGGCGAGACTCAATTTGACGGCTATGACGCAACTCAAGGCCAAGGTCAAATTGTTGCAATCTACAAAGATGGCGAACAAGTTGATGAAGTTTTTGAGGGCGATGAAGCACTGATCGTTCTAAACCAAACTCCGTTCTATGCAGAAAGCGGCGGTCAAGTTGGCGATACAGGTATCTTCAAAAACGAAACTGGTATTTTTGAAGTTCAAGACACCAAAAAATCAGGCGGCGCTTTTGTACACCAAGGCATCGTGACCATGGGTAACTTAAAAGCAGCTCAAGCAGTTGAGGCTATTGTTAAAGCGGATATCCGTGCAGCAACTTCACGCAACCACTCTGCAACTCACCTATTACATGCAGCACTTCGCCAAGTTTTAGGTACGCACGTACAGCAAAAAGGTTCATTGGTTGCAAGCGAACTTTTACGTTTTGACTTTGCCAATGACCAACCTGTTTCATTTGAACAGCTTCAAGAAATTGAACGCATTGTCAATGCCGAAGTGATTGCCAATACTGCTGTTTCAACTGAACTTTTAGACATCGAGGCGGCCAAAGAAAAAGGCGCAATGATGTTGTTCGGTGAGAAATACGGTGACGAAGTACGTGTACTTTCAATGGGTACAACCAAAGATGAGAAAAACTTCTCTATCGAACTTTGTGGCGGTATTCATGTAAAACGCACCGGTGATATTGGTCTATTCAAAATCACTTCTGAAGGCGGTGTTGCTGCAGGCGTACGTCGTATTGAAGCCGTTACGGGTACTAAAGCTATTGAAGCTGCGCAAAAAGCAGATCGTGACATTCATGCAATTAACGACTTGCTGAAAGCGCAAAAAGATCAAACTTTAGAAAAAGTTGAAGCTTTGTCTCACACAGCATCTAGCTTGCAAAAACAAATTGAACAATTGAACCAAAAATTGGCAAGCTTCCAAGCCGCTGAGTTATTGAGTCAAGTTCAAGAGATTGGTGGCCGTAAAACATTAATCACCACGGTTCAAGGTGTAGATGCGAAATCACTTCGCAACTTGCACGACGGTGTGAAATCTAAGTTAGACAATGCTGTGATCGTGATCGCAGCGGTTGATGCCGACAAAGTGAGCCTCATTGCTTCGGTTGCTAAAGAATACACTGCTGCTGTAAAAGCAGGTGACATCATCAAACACCTTGGTCAAGAACTTGGCGGTAAAGGTGGTGGTAAACCTGATATGGCTCAAGGTGGTGCTCCTTATAGCGACAAACTTGAAGCGGTAATGACTGACCTCGTTGCATGGTTAGCTGAAAAATAAGACCAAAAGTCCTATAGCTCAAAGTGACTCACCTCCTTTGAGCAAATCAACAGGTTTAAGCAGTGTGTTTTTTAATGCTGGATCCTGCTTAAACACTGTTGATGCGTGAAAGCGCAAACTCAATCATCATGTTGAAACCAATATTCAACCTCTGGCTAAATGATGAAAATGGAGTCTAAAAGGCTGGGTTCATGTGAATCCCCTGCAGACACAAAGTATCTATTTGAACTCCTCCTACCTTGGAGTTCATAAGCTACGTGGTATATTAAAATCGCGCCGAAGTGCGGTCTTAAAATATGTGTAAGTGCTTTAAGTCTTTAGACTTATTTACTTGGTAAGGATAGTTATGGCATTAATCGTTCAAAAATATGGCGGTACCTCAATGGGTACTCCAGAGCGCATTTTAAATGTTGCTCGTCGTGTAAAGCGTTGGCATGATCACGGTCACAAAGTTGTGGTTGTTGTATCTGCAATGAGTGGCGAAACCAATCGTCTACTTGCTTTAGCGAAAGCCATTACCGAAACCCCTGATCCACGCGAATTAGACCAAATGGTGTCTACGGGTGAACAGGTAACGATTTCTATGTTAGCAATGGCACTTAACTCTATTGGTGTTGAAGCTAAATCACTTACAGGCCGTCAAGTCGGTATTAAAACCGACAGCGCATTTACCAAGGCGCGTATTGAAGCGATTGATACGGATGTATTAACTTCAAACCTTGACGCTGGACGTGTCATTGTAGTGGCAGGTTTCCAAGGCTTTGATGCCGAAGGTAACACTACGACTCTAGGTCGTGGTGGTTCTGACACTTCGGGTGTTGCATTGGCCGCCGCACTTAAAGCTGATGAATGTCAGATTTACACAGACGTTGATGGTGTTTACACCACTGACCCTCGTGTCGCTCCAAAAGCGAAAAAAGTTGATCGTATTTCTTTTGAAGAAATGCTTGAAATGGCATCACTTGGTTCTAAAGTCCTTCAAATTCGTTCTGTAGAATTTGCCGGTAAATACCAAGTGCCTTTACGCGTATTATCAAGTTTTGATAATGACGATGATGGCGCATTCGACGAAAACTTTAAACAAAACGTCGGGACACTAATCACCACTGAAGCGGAAGACAACATGGAACAACCAATCATCTCAGGTATCGCGTTCAACCGTGATGAAGCTAAATTAACTATTCTTGGTGTACCGGATAAACCAGGTATCGCTTCAAACATCCTTTCACCAATTGGTGATGCCAATGTTGAAGTGGATATGATTATCCAAAACGTTGAAGAAGACGGCACAACTGATTTCACATTTACAGTTAACCGTAGTGAATTATCAAAAGCGAAAGCCATTCTTGAAGCGACTGCACAAGAAATTGGTGCACGTGAAGTTGCAACTCGCGCAGACATCGTAAAAGTATCGATTGTTGGTGTTGGTATGCGCTCACACGCAGGTGTTGCAAGCAAAATGTTTACTGCTCTTGCAAAAGAAGGCATTAATATTTTGATGATTTCGACTTCTGAAATCAAAATTTCAGTGATTATTGATGAGAAATACTTAGAGCTTGCTGTACGTGCTCTACACACTGCATTCGGTCTAGACCGTGAAACAGGTGAATCAAGCGCACGTGCTTAATTAACCTTGCTGTGTGTCAAAATTTGTCATTGTTAGACAGATTTTGAAAAACATCGTAAAAATTCAGAGCCACTATAGTTTTTTTTATAGTGGCTCTGTTATATTAAACCTGAGGATTTTAAAATTTACTCAGTTTGCGACTGTCACAATGATTGTTTCAGATGCACTGCTAAATTTTTTGCTTTTACAAGTTATGAATTTTACATAACAGATCATTTGCAGGTTTTGCATTTTGCAAGGAGAGAAACATGCTGATTCTGACTCGTCGTGTCGGAGAAACATTAATGATTGGAGACCAAGTTAGCGTGACTGTACTTGGTGTTAAAGGTAATCAGGTTCGTATTGGCGTGAATGCTCCAAAAGAAGTATCTGTTCATCGTGAAGAAATTTACCAACGAATTCAACATGAACGCGCAATGCACGAACATCTCCAAAACATTGATCAAGAATATCAGCCATCTTTTGAAGAAACTGATTATTCCCAAAATAACTATAATCGCTAAGATTTAAGTTGTTTAAATGATAAAGCGGCTCATTAGGCCGCTTTAAATTTATCTAGAACATGCTTTTACTATAGACGTTCAACTAAGCTTTATTACTGCCCTTCTAGAACTTTACGTACGGGACCAAAACTGCGGCGATGTTCATCAATCACCCCATACTGCGCAATTGCTTCAAAGTGTGCTTTGGTTGGATAGCCCTTGTGTTTTGCAAAACCATACTGTGGATATTTTGCATCTAGCTCAACCATTTCGTGGTCTCGAGTCACTTTTGCCAAAATACTCGCAGCCGAAATCTCTGGATGAATCGCATCACCACCTACGACAGCATCACAGCTCATCGCTAAACCGGTTGGGACTTTATTACCATCGACCAACACGTGTTCTGGCTGCACACTGAGTTTTTCGACTGCACGACGCATTGCAAGTAATGATGCTTGCAAAATATTGATCTCATCAATTTCTTGTGCAGAACTTTCAGCAATCGCCCAAGCCAAGGCTTTTTCTTGAATCTCAATAAATAACTTTTCACGTTTTTTTTCAGTTAGTTTCTTAGAATCGTTTAAACCTTCAATCGGGTTATTTGGATCTAAAATGACAGCTGCCGCAACAACCGAACCCACCAATGGACCGCGACCCGCTTCATCTGCACCAGCAATTTTCATATATCTCTCACTCAAAATAAAATACGACCCTTAATTTGGATTTGCTAATACTCAGCAATACCAATGTCTGGGTCGTATAAATTGTTCTAAATCTCAGTTTTTAAATGTTTCGATCACGCAAGCATTTAAAGTATTTGTCACAATTTTAGCCGCAAGATTTGCTTGTGAAGTTTTATCCATTGCTGCTACAACCAAATCCGTTGCAGTCACGCTAGTTGTCGCTTTCTCGCCTACACATGAACACACTTCAGTTTGTAGTTCAGATTTTTGAGTTTCTGTTAATAGTTTTGAACCTGTTTTCCAGTAGCTGTTGTTATTTAGCTCAGTCACGCATTTCGCTTGAACACCCACTTTAACAGCCATCATTGCCAAGCTGTTTGCTGAAGTTGTACCTGTAGATGTACTTGTACCTGTTGTACCAGTCGCAGCACATGCAGAAAGTACAAGCGCTAATGGCGCTAGAACAGCAACTAATTTTTTCACGAATATTTCCTTTGTTCTGTTAATTAACGCGCATATTGTGCCCCAAATCACACACCATCTGATATGACTATTTAAAATAAATTCGGTAGTTGTGTAGTTAATCATCAAAGCCTGTGTTGCATATTCACAACACAGTGTCCCGATTTTAAACGACGCATATTTTTGTGGTCTGTATTAGAATCTGCATAAGATTGGACGCTTAAATAATCAACATGAGCAATAACACACAATACTACACTCGAACAGCTCAGGTCTTACATTGGCTGATGGCGATCATATTCATCGTGGCATGGTTAATTGGCTTTTATAGTGGTAATTTTCTGAGTTATGACGTCGATGGCAGCTTTAAAGGGCAAGTCATTACCCTCCATAAAAATATTGCGACTACGATTATTTTTCTGGTGGTGATACGAATCTTTTGGCGCTATACCCACCCCGCTCCAGATTTACCTGACAACATGTCCTCCGGCATGAAAACCTTGGCACATTTGGGTCATTTAGCACTTTATTTTGTACTACTGGCTTTACCTATTACAGGTTGCTTATTTAGTTGGAGCGCAGGTCACCCGGCCCCTGTCCTGTATTTGTTTGAAATACCACGCTTGGTCCAAGATAATCCTGAATTACTTGCCATCGTGAAACCGCTACATATTTGGATTTCTTGGGCAGCAGGCTTGCTCTTAGTCGGTCATATTTTGGCAGCACTGAAACATCATTTTATTGATAAAGACCATGTGCTCAAAAGCATGACACGACAACCAAAACCCTAATAAAGACAAAATAAAAGCCACATCATGTGGCTTTTATTTTGAGCATCATCTTTTAATTCAGCACTTGCTGAGCACAGCCGCGCATACTATTCAAAACCGCTTTAGATATCAGTTTATTCTTTTCAGTTTCATTCACTGCAGCAGTCATCAGATCTTTTGCACCGATATCATCCATAGCATGCTCACTCACGCACTGACAAATCGCAGCTTGATTGTCTTTTTTCTGTTGAGCACTCATAAACAACGCAGCACCTTTCCAAATTTTAGAACTATTTAACTCTTGCGAGCATTGATATTCAATCACAGGCTTTAGCATACGCTGACTTAAACTTGATTTATCTGCACTAGCAGCGGATGAAATCAATACTGCGGCTAAAAATGTAATCGATGAGGCAAATATAGAGCGATTTGAATGAGAGAAAAGCATGATTTAAACATAAAAAAGGCAGTGAATATTCACTGCCTGAGATTATACGCTGATTATTAATTCAACGCTTCAATCTTTTTAATCCAAGTTTGTTTTTCCGCATCTGAAATAAATGATGCTTCAAAAGAGTTAATTGCCAGTTGCTTTAACTCTGCATTGCTTAAATCAAGTGCTTTGGTGATCGCAATAAAGTTATCATTCATATAGCCACCAAAATAAGATGGATCATCTGAATTGACGGTCACATGCACACCTTGTTGCAATAGTCGGCGAATATTATGATCAGCCATATTATTCACAACACAAAGTTTTAAATTACTCAGCGGGCAAACGGTTAATGGCATTTTCTCTGCAATTAAACGCTGCATTAAGGCTGGATCTTCTTCTGAACGTACACCATGGTCAACACGATTTACTTTCAGTAGATCCAAGGCTTCCCATACGTATTCTGCTGGACCTTCTTCCCCTGCATGCGCAACGATAAGAAAACCTGATTCACGTGCTTTTGCAAAAACACGTTCGAATTTTGATGGTGGATGACCCACTTCACTCGAATCTAAACCGACACCAATAATTTGATCTTTATATGGCAAAGCTTGATCTAGAGTTGCAAATGCTGCGTCTTCAGATAAATGACGTAAGAAACACATAATCAGATGTGAGCTAATGCCCAGTTTTACTTTGGCATCATCACAAGCGCGTTTTAAGCCATTCAAAACCGTTTCAAAAGCAACGCCACGATCTGTATGAGTTTGTGGGTCGAAGAAGATTTCGGTATGAACCACATGATCTTCTGCACATTTTTCAAAGTATGCCCATGCCAAATCATAAAAATCTTGCTCATGAATCAGTACATTTGCACCTGCATAATAAATGTCTAAAAAAGACTGTAAATTATGGAAGTTATACGCTTCTTTTAATTCTTCGACTGACTGATAAGGAATTGCAATATTGTTGCGTTGGGCAATTGCAAACATGAGTTCAGGCTCAAATGTCCCTTCAATATGCACATGTAGCTCTGCTTTTGGCAAAGCGCGAATCAGCTCAAGTTGATCCATCTTTTATCCTCATAAAAATAAAAAAGGGTGCAAACTGAGTTTACACCCTTTCGCTATTTGACAGTATTAACCGCCAAATGCAGCAAATTTTAATGCCCAAAGTGCAGCAATAATCCATACCATATACGGTACAGTTTTCGCTTTACCTGTAAGCAATTTAACTAATGCATAGCTGATGAAGCCCATTGCAATACCGTCTGCAATTGAATAAGTAAACGGCATAAATACAATTGTTAAGAATGCAGGGACTGCTTCAGTAATATCATCCCACTCAATATGAACGATACCTTGAATCATCAATACGCCAACAAACAATAATGCTGGCGCAGTTGCAAAACCTGGTACAGACTGAGCAAGTGGTGCTAAGAACAATGCCAAAATAAACAATACAGCAACTACAACTGCAGTTAAACCTGTACGACCACCGGCAGCAACACCTGCTGATGATTCAATATAAGGCGTAGTCGAAGACGTACCCAATGCCGCACCCGCAACAATTGCAGATGAGTCTGCAAATAATGCTTTCTTCAAACGTGGTAATTTACCATCTTTTAATAAGCCAGCACGGTGTGATACACCGACCAATGTACCTGTAGAGTCAAATAAATCGACCAAGAAGAATACAAAGATCACGCCAATCAAACTTGCGGTGAATAGACCTTCAAAGTTCATTTGCATGAATGTTGGAGCAATTGAAGGAATAGCACCTACAACACCTTTAAATTCGTTGAAGCCCAGCAGGGTTGAAATTGCAGTAATCACCAAAATACTGATGATGATTGCACCACGTACTTTGAAGTGATGCATAACCACAACCATCAAGAAGCCAAGTAAAGCTAACAAGACAGACGGCTGTTTTAAATCACCCAGACTGACCAATGTTGCAGGGTTATCAACAATAATGCCGGCATTTTTCAAAGAAACCAGTGCAAGGAATAAACCAATACCGCCTCCGATCGCCAGTTTAAGCGACATTGGAATCGCATTGACAATCGCTTCACGGATTTTGAACATGCTGATAGCGATAAAAACAAGGCCAGAGACAAAAACAGCTGCTAAAGCAGTTTGCCATTCCACGCCCATACCCAAACATACAGAATAGGTAAAGTAAGCGTTTAAGCCCATACCGGGTGCTAAGGCAATTGGATAGTTAGCAACAAGACCCATCACCAAACAGCCAATGGCTGCTGCTAGACAGGTTGCGACAAAAACAGCGCCATGATCCATACCCGTTTCGGACAAAATCATTGGATTGACAATAATGATGTAACACATTGTCAAAAAAGTAGTTACACCTGCAATGACTTCTGTTTTGAAACTGGTTTTGTTTTCGCTCAGTTTAAACAGACGTTCAAGCATGTTCTCGGAAGATGGATTAGGAGTCGTCATGACCTAGCCCCTATGAAGTAAACTTTATGCATATAAGCATTCCACAAAATTAATCATGTCATGTATTCATCATTAATTTTGTGTATGCCTAAGCAACGAATATGCCAATTCGGCAGATTGTAGGCTTTAAAAAATCCTATTTTCAACAGCATACAACACAGTACAAATGTTGAAATTTGCAAACAAAAAAGCTGCATAAACTTATGCAGCTCCTCTATTTATGTCATTTAATTCGTATTTAATATCAATAAATACTGATCAAATTAATTTCGGCAAATTATAACACATTGATTTTTTAATGTTTCCACATTTTCATCGCTTTTCAATTTAGTAAATTTAAGACATTGTTTTCTTTAAAAAGTTTCAAATTATTATATATAAAAATAAAATATCAATATTTAGACGAACTCTTCAAGATCATGCTTGAGCTCAATTCAAAAGCAGCAAGATTGATTTTTTAGCGCATATAAGGTGATGCGTTCAAATCATCATTGAACACCTGATTAATTTCTTGCTGTCGCTTTAACTCTGCATTTTTATAAACACTAAACCCTAAGAACACAATGCTGAGTATAAAAATTGGTATCAGTATTTTTTTCATAACAAAATTTTATTCATGTTTAAATATTTGGCTATAATAACAAAAAACTTAAACAAAAAAGTGACGTATTTCACAATTTTATATCTTATTAAGTCATTTAATAAGCTATTTGTTCGATCAATGTTAACTTTGTAATATATTTTAGACTGATAGACAAGATAATCGCTGAATGATTTTTCGAATCCTTTTCCCCTCAAAGCTTCAAATCATAGATCATTTCACATATGAAATTTAAAGCACGATCAATTTCACAGACCCACTATTAAGTCTCGAATGAAGAAGATGAAAAAAGCCGCTGACTTCTAAGCAGCGGCTATTCATATTTTTTACAGATTCAAAATTTCAATCTTGAACTTAAGCGACTTGTTGCTCATCTCGCTTAAAGACCAACTCGCCCTTAAAGCTACTGTCGGCATCGTAATAATAACCATCTGTATTGAACGACTTGATATCTTCAACACGTTCAATTTTATTTTCCAATAAATAACGCGCCATTAGGCCACGTGCTTTTTTGGCATAGAAGCTGATGACTTTATATTTGCCGTTCTTTTGATCGAGAAAAACAGGCTTGATGATTTCGGCTTTGATTTTTGATTCTTTGACCGACTTATAATATTCATCTGAAGCGATGTTGACCAAAAGTTCAGAGCCGGCTTTTTCCAAATCGTCATTGATGAGATTGGTGATTGTATTATCCCAAAACTCGTATAGGTTATGTCCACGTGGGTTTTGTAACTTGGTCCCCATCTCTAAACGATATGGCATCATTAAATCAAGCGGACGCAATAAACCATAGAGACCCGAGAGCATACGCAAATGGGTTTGTGCATATTCAAGGTCTGAGTTTGTAAGTTTATAAGCATCTAAACCGGTATATACATCACCTTTAAAGGCAAAGATTGCTTGGCGTGCATTGGCAAAATCAAAATCAGGCTGCCAATCTCGGAAGCGCTCAACATTTAAAGTCGCAATTTTCTCACTGACACTCATCAAGCTTGAAATTTCACTTACCGACAATTTACGTGCGACTGAGATTAATTCTTCAGAATGATCTAATAGCCGTGGTTGAGTGAATTTTTCAGTCGGTAAAGCGGTTTCGTAATCTAAAGTTTTTGCTGGAGAAATTAAAGCGAGCATAAACATCCTGATTAATTTTTAATTAAACAAACTATAACAGTAGAGTATTTTCAAATCCAATCTGTGTTTTTGATAAACATAATCTGTAAACTATGCGACTCTCCCGCTTTCACATTTTAGTCATTATGTCAGAACAACTGTTCATTCAAGGGCCTGTTGGTCAGCTTGAAATTTTTGTTGATTATCCACAGGGTGAAGTGAAAGGATTCGCGGTAGTTACACACCCTCACCCATTGCAAGGTGGCACACCACAGCACAAAGTACCTGTGCTTTTAGCGCAAATGTTCTTAGAACGTGGCTATGTTGTCTATCGCCCAAGTTTCCGCGGCTCTGGCCAAAGTGCAGGAATACATGACGAAGGCAATGGTGAAACTAAAGACACTATGCAAGTCATTGAATTTGCTCGCAACCAACATCCGAACCTGCCATTTTATGCAGGCGGTTTTAGTTTCGGTGCAAATGTCATGACTAAATGCTATGCCCTTTTGCCTGTAGAATTACAGCCTGTACAGACTATTTTATGCGGCTTACCAACCACAACAGTTGCAGGTGTACGTCACTATGTGACACCGCATATTAAGGGTGATATTTTATTTATTCATGGTGAAGAAGATAATGTCACACTGTTATCTGACTTGATTCAGTGGGCCAAACCACAGCGCCATTTAATCACGGTTTTACCAGGTGCAAACCACTTCTTTACAGGTTATCTCAAACAGCTTCGTATCGCGATCTCACGCTTTTTAGTATAAACAATACCAAAAATGAGTCAGCTTAACTGGCTCATTTTTCTTGCCTAGCGAACGCTCTATTCCCCCAATATTCCAGATAAACTGAACTACTCGCTTGTCAAGTTATCCATTTTTTTGCATTAGTGATCACAATTCGTTCAACATGTAATGACTTAAGCCTATGCTCGTTTAATTTTGATTAAGCCTCAATTTTTTATCTAAAAACCAATTATTTACTTGTTTAAATAATCAACTACAGAAATAATACCCAGAAAAATTAAGATAAAATTTAGAGGGAAAAATGAAATTTATTGTTGCTGTGATTTTAAGTCTAAGCATTGCAGCTTTGGTTTATTATTTTAATTCAACCCCATCCACAACGACAAATTTGCCAGCGTCTACGGTTGCTGCGAACCATAGTCCCAAAGCCTATTTGACTGCGTCATACAAGATGAATGTCGATGGTCGTGATTTTAGCTTAAAAATGGTCTACGACTTTCCCAACAGCCAAGTGTGTGAAGCCCAACTCAACAGCACTGACACCATGAATATGATCTCAACCTTTAAGCAACGCTGTTCGAGTGACTCGGTGTGTAAAGAAGCTGAAATTTCGTCTTGTTCATCTTTTACCGATCAAAAATATAAAGATATGCTCGATAAAAACTATCATGACACCCATTATATTTATTTAAGCGATAGCAAATTGACTGATCAACGTGGTGTGATCGTGTTTTGGGGACTCAATGAACAAGAGTCAGAAAAAATGTGTGACTATGTGAAAAAGAGCAATCGAACTATTAATCCTATCAATATTGAATGTCTATAACGTTGTTCGATACATTCCGTTAAAAAATAAAAAAGCAGCACTATGCTGCTTTTTTATAGATGATTTTTAATTCAATTTTTCAGTTCATTTCGTCATTTGTTTCCATTGAAACTCACTATACGAGTCTTCTTCTTTTAAACTGTTTTCGACCGCTTGAGCCAATTGATTCAATAAACTTTGCTCAGTAATACGATCTAACCAATCTTGGTCTTCATCTGGATAAGAGGTAATTTCACAGACTAGACGACCTGATTCATCCTGCCCCTGACATGTCACTGAAAGCGGCAATTCATGCTGATCGACACTGACTGCAATCTGATCACCACTTTGCGATAACGTTTGAAAGCCATATTTCTCAAGCTTACTTGCTAAAAACTCAGCCACTTGAGTTTGAGTATCAGTACTGCTTTCAGCTCGATTTGAATCGCTATGGGCGGTGAATTGTAGTTTTCTCATGTATCTATCCAAAGACATTCTTGTTGTATAGTTTTAGCATAAGCAATTAAAACCAAACAGCCAAGCATTTGCTTGGCTGTTGTTGAATAAATATACAAATTTAGTGAATTATTTATTCACTTACCGCAATCGTTAAACCGGCTTGAGTCGCTAGCTCTGTAAATGTTGGGAAACTTGTTGCAACAGTTTCTGTACCCACGATATTAATTTCACCCGAAGTACGTAAACCTGCCATTGAGAAGCTCATTGCAATACGGTGGTCATGATGTGATTCGATTTGACCACCTGTGAAGATTGCTCCCCACTCACCCGCTTTGCCTTGACCTTCAATGATGATACCGTCCTCGGTTGGCGTACAATCGATACCCATAATTTTTAGGCCATCTGCCATCACTTGAATACGGTCTGATTCTTTCACTCGAAGTTCAGCTGCACCAGTCAAAATGGTTTGACCCTCTGCACAAGCTGCTGCGATAAACAGCGCTGGAAATTCATCAATCGCCAATGGTACTTGATCTTCTGGCATATGAATGCCTTTGAGTGTACGTGAACCACGAATACGAATATCTGCAATTGGCTCACCGCCAGCGATACGTTCATTTTCAACAGTCAGGTCAGCACCCATCTGTTTTAAAATTTCGATCACACCTGTACGTGTTGGATTAATGCCGACCGCTTCAAGTGTGACATCTGAACCTTCAGTAATCGCTGCACCCACCATAAAGAATGCTGCAGATGAAATGTCAGAGGGTACTTGGATATCCGTACCGACTAACTTGCCGCCACCTCGAAGTGAAATGCGGTTGCCTTCTGTTTTCACGTCATAACCAAATGCACGAAGCATACGTTCAGAATGGTCACGTGTCGGTTCTGGCTCAGTGACAACAGTTTCACCTTCCGCCCAAAGACCTGCCAACAAAATACCAGATTTTACTTGTGCAGATGCCATTGGTAAGTCGTAGTGAATACCTTTCAGGTTTTGACTTCCGGAAATAGACACGGGCGGCGTACCACGCTCACCTGTAGTTTGAATTTGCGCACCCATTTCACGTAATGGTTTGGCAATACGTTCCATTGGACGTTTTGATAATGACGCATCACCCGTCATCACTGAATCAAACTTCTGTGCCGACAACATGCCTGAAAGCAAACGCATTGAAGTACCTGAATTGCCCATATACAAAGCGCCTGCAGGTGCTTTTAAACCATGCATACCTACACCATGAATAGTGACTTCGCCGTTTTTAGGGCCTTCAATACTTACACCCATATCGCGGAATGCTTGAAGGGTTGCCAAGGCATCTTCACCTTCAAGGAAACCAGTGACATGCGTTGTGCCTTCTGCAATAGCACCAAACATGATAGAGCGATGTGACACAGATTTATCACCTGGCACAGTAAATTTACCTTGGAATTGCTTTGGACCCGGTAAAATTTTGAATTGCTGTGTCGTCACTTTATTTTTCTCCATCAGTGGTTTCTTTGCGAGCATGTGATTGAAATGTTGGCGAGCCGCTTGTGCATGCCCCAACAGTCCCATCAACGCTTGTGAGTTTTCATCTTCAATCAGTTTGCGAAGAATAGCCAATTGTTTTTCAAAGCCATCTACCGCATTTAAAATTGCCTTTTTATTGGCAAAAAAGATGTCATGCCACATATGTGGGTCGCTTGCAGCAATGCGTGAGAAATCACGAAAACCGCCAGCGGCATAACGGAAAATATCTAAATTGTCTTCTCGGTTCGCAAGTTGCTCAACCAAGTTAAATGCCATCAAATGCGGAAGATGACTGGTATGGGCCAACACTTCATCGTGTTTTTCCACATCCATGCAAATCACTTCCGCTTTGGCAGCTTGCCACAATTGAATCAGTTTCTCTACAGCCCAATCTGCACTGCTAGGTAATGGTGTCAAAATCACTTTGTGATTAGCAAATAAATCTACCTTACCTGCATGCACACCTGTTAGTTCAGCCCCAGCAATCGGATGCCCCGGTACAAAACCAGCAGGTAATTGCTCACCATAGACTGCTTTCGCTGCATCAACGACATTGCCTTTGGTACTCCCAACATCGGTAATAATCGTCTGTTCGGATAGATAAGGCTTGATCGCTTCAAGGACTTTTTGTGTCGCACGTACAGGCAAAGCCAAGACAACGAGATCTGCACCTTTGACCGCTTCAGCAGGATCGCTATAACCCTGCTGAATAAGTCCTAAAGCTTTTGCATCTTCTAAAGTTTTTTGTGAACGCGTAGATGCCACAATTTCTTTAGCCAAATCTTCAGCAATCATGACACGAGCTAGGCTTGAGCCAATTAGCCCAAGCCCAATAAAAGCAACTTTTTCAAATAGTGGTACAGACATGACTTAAGCTTTAGCCTCTAAGCCCAAAACTTTAGCCAATGCAGCTAAGAATTTAGCATTTTCAGCTTCAGTCCCAATTGATACACGTAAATGCTCAGGGATACCAACTGGACGAACAATCACACCTTCTTTTAATAAAGCATTGAAAGTCTGTGCAGGATCTGCTTTTACATTTACTAAAATGAAGTTGGCACGTGAAGGCACATACGCTAAACCTAAAGCATCAAAGCCTGACTCAAGTTGAGCCATACCCGCTTTGTTCACTACGCGTGATTTTTCAATAAACGCTTCATCTTTAAGTGCAGCAACTGCAGCAACCATTGCTAAATGGTTGACGTTAAATGGTTGACGAATACGATTAAGGAAATCCGTCACTTCAACTGAAGCCAAAGCAAAACCAACACGTAGCGCAGCCAAGCCATAGCATTTTGACATGGTACGGCTAACGATTAAGTTTGCGTATTGATCTAAGAATTTTAAGCTGTTGAAGTTTTCTGGAAAATATTCCACATAGGCTTCATCTAAAACCACGATCACATTTGCAGGTACTTTTTGCATGAACGCTTCAAATTCAGCTTCTTCAAACCATGTGCCTGTTGGATTATTTGGGTTCGCAATAAAAATCAATTTAGTATTGTCTTTGATTGCCGCAGCCATTGCATCTAGGTCATGTGAAAAACCTTTTGCAGGAACTTCAATCGCTTCAGCATTAATCGCTTGTGTCACCAGACCATACACAGCAAATGCGTGTTGGCTATACACCACAGAGTCTTGCTCTGAGACAAAAGCACGAGCAAAAATTTCTAGAAGATCGTTTGAACCATTACCCAATGTAATACGGTCATGTGCAATACCAAATTGTTTTTCAACTTGGTCTTTCAAAATAAAACCGCCACCATCCGGATATCGACCAATTTCTGCAAGTTCAGCAGCAACCGCTTCTTTCACTTTGTCAGAACAACCCAATGGGTTTTCATTTGATGCGAGTTTTACGATATCTGTAATACCCAACTCACGCTCAAGTTCACTAATTGGTTTACCTGGTTGGTAAGGCTTTAGCTTTGCAATGCCTTCATTGGCTGGGACAAACGTCATTTTACACTTCCAGTTTTTTCAAATGATGAAGGTGATCAACTCCTGACGGAATTGATCACAGTTGTGATCTTAAAGAACAGCAATCGGATATGAACCCAATACACGAATTTCTTTAACCAATGGACGAATTTCTTCAATCGCTGCTTTGACATTGTCTTGTTCCACATGACCCTCTAAGTCAACGAAGAAGACATAGGCCCATTTTTCAGGCAAGGCAGGACGTGTTTCAATACTGGTCAAACTGATATTGTGTTTTGCAAATGGTGCAAGAATTTCAAGCAACGCCCCTGCACGGTCATGCGCTGAAATCAACAATGATGTTTTATCATTGCCAGATGGTGGCACTTTCTCACGACCAATCACCAAGAAACGTGTGGTGTTTTCAGGATTGTCTTCAATATTGCTATGCAAAATTTCAAGGTTATAGATGTTCGCAGCAACTTCAGAGGCAATTGCTGCAGAGTGCCATTCATTACGAATACGGCGTGCAGCTTCTGCATTTGAACTGAGTGCAACACGTTCTACACCCGGATAATGTGCATCTAACCAACCACGGCATTGCGCCAAAGTTTGTTGATGTGCATAAATCTGTTTAATGCTGTCTTTTCGTGTATTTTCAGACACAAGGAATTGGTGATGAATACGCAGTTCCACTTCACCAATAACATTGAGATGTGAAGATTTAAAGCAATCTAAAGTATGGTTCACTACCCCTTCAGATGAGTTTTCAACAGGCACTAAACCATAGTGCGCACTGCCTGCTTCTACTTCGCGGAATACTTCATCAATCGTTGGAAGAGGGCGAACAACAGCGTCTTGACCGAAATGTTTTAAAACAGCCGAATGCGTATAAGTTCCGACTGGACCTAAAAACGCAATACTTTGCGGCGCTTCCAGGGCTAAACAAGCCGACATGATCTCACGGAATAAACGTGCCATTGTCACATCAGACAATGGGCCTTCGTTACGATCCATAACTTTACGTAAAACTTGCGCCTCACGTTCAGGACGATAAAACAATGGATTCTCTTCAGCAGCAAATTTTGCTTTTGCAACTGCCTCAGCTAGTTTCGCACGACGGTTGATAAGTTGTTGAATCTGCATATCAACAGAGTCGATATCTTCACGAATTTGAGCTAAGTCCAGAGAAGTCGGAGTGTTTTGATCATCGTTGATCATTGTTATGTCGCCCTTCAAAAAAATTTTGCAAACAGTATAACAATAGTTAGCTTTCAAATGTTGCGCAATACGACTTTGATGGTTTCAGCCTTAAAAACATACAGTTGATTAAAGCTTCATCAGCTTAACTTAAGAGCTAAAACAGCCAAACTGATAGCTAAAGCCTTAATTGAGGCAAATCTTACCTTTTGACGGTTTTATTGATCATTCATCTTGAGCAGCACAATAAATAGACCTTCTCTTTTCCTCCAAATTTGCATCAGATCCATCCCCTTGTATAAGCCCATCAATCAATTTGTTTCATTGGTCATTTCAGTTTTAAATTTTGCTCTCAACACCTGAAGCAAAATAAAAAATTTCAAAACTTGGCTTACATGGCATAGAAATTATTTGAAACTTAAAGATGATCTATATAAACACTTGGTCATTGATCGTTTTTTCAGTGACTTAATAGGCACTTTCATCTAGTGTTTACAGTCATTGACGCATTTATTACAAAAGACACAGGTAATTTTTATCATTGCTTTGTAGTCTAAATATCAGAAAAAAAATAACAGACCCATAGGTACAAGTATGCACAAGAAAATTGCAGTGTTAGTGACCTACGATTTTGAAGATATTGAGTATCTTGAGCCTGTGGAGGCATTTCGAGCCGCTCGGCACAGCATTATCAATATCGAAGATCAGGTTGGAAAAATCGTTCACGGCATGAAACGCCGTTCCCAGATCACCATTGACCAGAGTATCGACGACGCCTCTGTGCATGATTTTGATGCCTTGTTTATTCCCGGCGGTTATTCCCCTGAGAAACTCTCTTTAGATGACCGTTTTATCTATTTTGTACGTAATTTTGCAGATAGCCAAAAGCCGATCTTGAGCAGTTGCCATGGTCCACAGTTGTTATTAGAAGCTGGTGTCATACAAGGTCGTCATTTCGCCCAATCTGAAACGCTGAAATCTGCTTTGTTAAACGCAGGTGTGGTGGTGTCGGATCAATCGGTCGTGAATGATAATAACCTATATATATCGTCTCGCAGTACTTTAGATACCCCTGAATTTATTGAAGTCTGTTTGCAAGTTTTGGGGCAACCGTCATTATCATAGGTTTCAATATATTCACTCAAACTCAACCGCATAATCTAATTCAAACACGCAAATCTGTAGAAATACATCGTCTCTATAGAAATACATCCTAAAAAAAAATAGCGAAGTCTTCACTTCGCTATTTTAATTTCAGCCTGATAAATTGTTTATCGACCTAAAATACTTCGTGCCACGATTTCTTTCATAATTTCATTGGTGCCACCGTAGATTTGCTGAATACGTGCATCGACAAAGAAACGTGAAATTGGATATTCGGTCATATAACCATAGCCACCAAATAATTGAAGTAGATTATGGGCCACTTTCATTTGCATATCGGTAGAAAAGCTCTTGAGTGCTGCTGCAGTTTCAACATCAAGTTTGCCTTGCATATAAAGTTCAACATTTTGATTATAAAATGCCGCTGTAGCCAATTCGTCAATCTTAGCCTGTGCCAAGACAAAACGAGTATTTTGGAACTGTCCGATCGCCTGTCCGAACGCTTGTCGCTCTTTAACATACTGCGTTGCCACATCAATGGAACCGCGAATCGCACCAATTGCAGTCGAGGCAATTGCGGTACGTTCACGCGGTAACTCTTGCATCAAGTAAGCAAAGCCTTGTCCAGCTTGACCCAAAAGTTGCTCTTTTGGCACTTTGACGTTGTCATAAAACAACTCTGAAGTGTCTTGCGCATGCAGACCAATTTTGTCGAGGTTGGTACCTTTCTTAAATCCATCCAAATGTGTATCGACTAAAAGTAATGACACACCTTTGGCACGTGCTTGTGGATCAGTTTTTGCAGCCAATACCACTAAGTCTGCATGTTGACCATTTGAGATAAAGGTTTTCGAACCATTGAGAAGATAATAATCACCCTGCAAAATTGCACTACTACGCATAGACTGCAAGTCCGAACCTGCTCCCGGCTCTGTCATACCAATAGCACCGACCACTTCACCCGTGACCATTTTCGGTAACCAATATTGTTTTTGTTCTTCTGAACCAATGTGCAAAATATAAGGCGCTGCAATTTCAGAATGGCATGAAATACCTGTCGATAATGCACTAAAACCTGCTCGCGCAGATTCTTCGACTAGCATCAGTGAATAATGCGTTGGAACGCCATAGCCGCCATATTCTTCAGGCACATCCACACATAAAAAGCCATTTTCACCCAAAGCATTCCATACTGAACGCGGCATAATGCCTTCACGTTCCCATTGCTCATAATGTGGTGCGACATGCTCTGCCATAAAACGGCGAAAGTTATCTCGAAATAATTCTAAGTCTGCATCATAAGCTAGCATGTGTTTCTTCCTTGGTTGAGTTTGTTATTTTGTTGAGCTCCATCCTATTGCAGTTTAGAACAGCCGTCATGCCTAAAAACTAAAGCGTTCAAATTTGGCTTTGGGCTTACATAAAAAAAAGGAAGCCGAAGCTTCCTTTTTAATTACATCTTTTACATCACAGCATCAGCGTTAAGCATGATGTGCATTGCCTTCTTCTTGCATCTGACGGTCAATTTCTTCAGGATTTGCTAAAGCAAAATCTAGTTTTTCTTTGTCTAATTGACCCACCCATTTCGCAACCACAATCGTTGCCAATGAGTTACCTACAAGGTTGGTTAATGCACGTGCTTCTGACATGAAGCGGTCAATACCAAGAATTAATGCCAATCCTGCAACAGGAATATGCCCCACAGCAGACAATGTTGCAGCCATCACAATAAAGCCTGAACCCGTCACACCCGCAGCACCCTTAGATGAAATGAGTAGAACCAATAACAATGTGATCTGATGCGAAATATCAAGCGGTGTATTGGTCGCTTGTGCAATAAAGATTGCTGCCATGGTTAGGTAAATAGACGTACCATCTAGGTTAAATGAATAACCTGTTGGAATAACAAGACCCACTACAGATTTTTCTGCGCCAGCAAGTTCAAGTTTTTTCAACATACGTGGCAGTACAGACTCTGAAGATGACGTACCCAGTACGATCAGTAACTCTTCGCGAATCATGCGAATCATTTTCAAAATACTGAAACCGCAAATACGTGCAATTGAGCCAAGTATAATGAAAATAAACAGCAAACATGTGATATAGAAGCAGATGATCAATTGACCCAATTGTGCCAAACTACCAATACCATATTTACCAATGGTATAAGCCATCGCACCGAAAGCACCAATTGGTGCAAGCTTCATGATCATGTTTACAATGTTAAAGAATACATGTGCAATTTGATCAATAAACTTCAATACAGGCTTACCTGCATCACCAAGTTTATGCAAAGCAAAACCAAATAATAAGGCAAATAATAGAACTTGAAGAATTTCACCCTCAGCAAACGCACCAACAACGGTGTTTGGGATGATATTCATAAAAAATTCTTGGGTAGATTGTGCTGCACCAGATTCAACATATTTAGAAATACCTGCAGTATCTAAAGATGCTGGATCGACGTTCATGCCTACACCAGGTTTTGCAATATTAATCACTGCAAGACCGATAATGAGTGCGATGGTCGAAACGATTTCGAAGTATAGTAAAGCGACCCCACCTGTTTTACCCACAGATTTCATGCTTTCCATACCTGCAATACCACTTACCACGGTACAGAAAATCACAGGTGCAATAATCATTTTAATTAGCTTAATGAAACCTTGTCCTAGTGGATAGAACAATTCACCCCAGCCTTTTACGTATTGCTCGGTACCATTGATGATTTGCGTACCACTTGGTGAGAAATGACCCACCAATACACCCGCAATAATGGCAACGATCACTTGAAAATATAGTGACTTATAAATTGGTTTTTTAGCCATGACATTACTTCACGATATATTTCTGCTTCAAAGAAATATTCAGTTTTTGTCTATTTTCAAAAAATAAACAGCCCAAAGCCCCTTTGTCTTCGACAAAAGAGCACCAAAGGTATTTGACTTAGCCAAATACAGAAAAACGAAATATGTATGGTGATTAAATAATCACATCAGGACCTGATATAGAATCAGCACATTGATCAGGAGATGAAACGCATACTAAAGTAGGTTAAATTTTACCTGTTTTTTAATGGCTTGTTCTGCCACAAATGTTAATTTCGGTTAAATAATAGACCGAGATCATTAGACTATAGTCTAAAGACTGCATTTTTTACGCTCATTATCAGGCTGAAAAATACCAACTATAGAAGTAAACTATCCTTAAGTCCTAATTTTAAGCCCAGTATTTGCATGAACAATAAACGAAATATTTACAAAGATTTTGAACATCCTTTTGCGCAATTTGTCCGTATCGTGGGTAAAGGTAAAAATGGCGCACGTTCGCTCACTTATGATGAAGCCTACCAAGCGTTCAGCATGATCTTAAAAGATGAGGTTTTGGACGTTCAATTGGGCGCTTTCTTGATGTTATTGCGTGTAAAAGAAGAGTCAGTCGATGAACTTACAGGCTTCGTCCAAGCTACACGTGATCAACTCAAGTTTAAAAAGCTAGATGTCGATTTAGATTGGTCATCTTATGCAGGTAAACGCAAACATTATCCATGGTTTTTATTAGCAGCATTAACGCTGGCAAAACACGGTTACAATGTCGTGATGCATGGCGCTTCAGGTCATACCATTAACCGCCTTTATACAGAACAAGTATTAGAGTATTTGGGTTTTCCTATTTGCCAAAATGATACAGATGTGGAACAGCAACTAATACAACGTCATTTTGCTTATATTCCGCTCGACGTCATTTCACCAATACTTAGTGATTTAATTTCACTGCGCAATGTGATGGGTTTACGTTCCCCAATTCACACCCTTGCGCGTCTGATTAACCCATTTAATGCCAAAGCCACCATGCAAGCTATTTTCCATCCAGCCTATCGTGGATCACACCAACGTGCGGCATTTCAATTGGGTTATCAAAATAGTGCTGTCATTAAGGGTGAAGGTGGTGAATTCGAACGTAACCCTGATGCAAAAACCTTAATTTGTGGTATCAAGGATGGTGAAATGTATGAACATGAATTGCCTAAACTGACGGACAACCGCAGTCCAGTCGAAGAAGAACTTGATTTGGCCGTTTTTAAAGCCGTGTGGGACGGTCAACAGGTACATGAATATGGTGAAATCGCGGTCACCGAAACCATGGGAATCGCACTATATACCATGGGCGCTGTCGCAAGTTTTGATGAAGCGATGCAAACTGCCAAAACCATGTGGGCAAATCGTCACGCTTAAATAAGCAGATATGAAGAAATAAATCTAGGCATGCATCATGCCAATAAAAAAGCCAGCATTAAGCTGGCTTTTTCAATCAGAAAGAAAACGGATTAAACAAAACGAATCGGCTTGAACTCAGGTTCTTCCACATGTGAGTCGCAATGCTCATCTTCTTCTTTGGTCCCTCGGTCGATATAACCGCTACGCTCATCTTCTGGCAAATGTTTAATTTCCCATGCATACACCGCTTGCATACAAATTTGACGTTGTTCTTGAGTCAGCGCTACACCATTTGGCCATTTACCAATTTCAATTGCCGTTTTTAATCGACCAACAATTTCAGGATCGAGTACGGCAAGCATCTGTTCAATATTCATAATTAATCCTGCTTTAATGAGTCAAAATCTTGGTTCCAGCCTAGCTTGGTACGACATGCCATATAGAAGTCATAACCAGGTGGATGTAATAAGTTGAGCTTAAATGGATGTTTGCGGATATGTAAACTATCGCCTACACCCAATGATACACTGTGTTGACCATCGGCACTGACCATTGGCAATACACGGTTTCACGAATCAAAATTTTAATTTCACTTTGTCCGCCCACGACAATCGGACGTGAAGACAAAGTATGTGGATGCATTGGCACTAAGGCAATCGCATCCATACTTGGGTGGACAATCGGACCACCACCAGATAATGCATAAGCTGTAGAGCCAGTTGGTGTCGAAACAATTAAACCATCACTGTGTTGGCGGTACACATATTGGCCATCGATATTCAGTTCAAAGTCGATCATATGTACCGATTTACCTGAATGCAGCACAATATCATTTAAAGCCACAGCATCATAAATCGACTCACCTTTCGAGCGAATTTCCATTTCCAACAAGAAACGTCGGTCTAGCTGAAACTCACCTTTAAGCACTTGATCTAACTTGAAAATCACTTCTGTCGGTTTGATATCGGTCAGGAAGCCCAAACGACCACGGTTCACCCCAATCACAGGAGTGTTGTATTTCACCAAGGCACGTGCAGCATGAAGTAATGAACCATCACCGCCGACTACGATCACCAGATCGACGACTTCACCCAATAAGTTACGGCTGACCGTCTGAGTATTGTTATAGGGTACCAGCTGCGCTGTTTGCGTATCAAATACAGGATGTAATCCCAAACTTAAAATATGATCGTGGATCAAACATAGGGTTTCGATCACTGATGATTTGTCTGGACGACCAATCAACCCAATGTTTCGAAATGATTTATGTGAAATTTGCACCTGCGCTTTTGCTCCGCTTCGCCTCATTGGTATCATATCACTAACAGAAATGATTTAAAAAAACTTTAAAGTTTCGACTTTAGTGAAGTAGCTTCCAATATTTTGCATACATATAACAGTTTAAATATTGCAAAATACTGAAAAGCTTCGCATGATTAGCAAAATTTCTCAGGGTCTTATCACTATTTATGAAGTCTGAACGTGGCATAGGCATAATTGCACTGATTTTTTCGCTGTTGATTATCGGCGGATTTCTCGTGTTCAGCATTTATCTTATTCGTCTAGATAATATTGTACGAGACAAATTCGAAGGTCAACGTTGGGACATTCCTGCCAAGGTATTTGCTCGTCCTTTAGAAATTTATACCAATGCGCCTGTAAGCCAAGCAGACCTCAACCAAGAACTGAAACTTTTGGGCTATAACGCTCAAGACAGCTATGCGAAAACGGGAAGTTACGTTACTTCTGGCAATGTGACCTATATCCATACGCGTGGTTTTGACTTTGGTGATAGTGTCGACCCTGAACAAGTCCTTAAAGTGACCTTTGGTGAAGATCAAATCACTGAAGTGAGTGCAACCAAGCCTTCAAGCAGTGGTATTGCCCGCTTAGAGCCGATGTTAATTGGTGGTATTTATCCTCAGCACAATGAAGACCGTGTGCTAATTAAACTTGATAAAGTACCTAAGCCTTTAATCCAAGCTTTAATTGCTACAGAAGACCGTAATTTCTATCAGCATCATGGTATTTCCATTCGTGGTACAGCACGTGCCATCGTAAGTAATGTCACTGGTGGTAAACGTCAAGGTGGTTCGACCCTCACTCAGCAATTGGTGAAAAATTTCTATTTATCGCCTGAAAAAACCATTAAGCGTAAGGCCAATGAAGCCTTAATGGCGATGCTGATTGAACTTCACTATGACAAAGATGAAATTCTTGAAGCTTATTTAAATGAAGTGAACTTAGGGCAAAATGGTAATTATTCAATCAATGGTTATGGTTTAGCCTCACAATTCTATTTTGGTTTACCCCTACGTGAACTAAATATTGCTCAGCAGGCTTATTTAGTTGGTTTGGTTCAAGGTCCAACCCTATTTAATCCGTGGAAAAATCCTGAAGGTGCGATTAAACGCCGTAATATTGTGTTAAACAATATGGTGGTGATGGGCTATTTAACTCAGGAACAATATGAAACTGAGTCAGCACGTCCATTAAATGTCATTACAAAACCAACATTGGGCCCTTCTCGGTTCCCAGACTATATGGATATTGTGCGTCGTCAACTGCGTACTGAATACCAAGAAAGCGATTTGACCAATCAAGGTCTGCGTATTTTCACTGCGATGGACCCGATTGCTCAAACTCGTGTACAAACTGCATTTAAAGAATCTGTGGCACGTTTAAGTAATGCCAATCCAGCACGCTTGAAAGAATTACAAGGCGCGGTACTGGTGTCTCATCCTGAAAATGGTGAATTGGTTTCAGCAGTCGGTTCAACGCAGGACTTTACTGGCTTTAACCGTACGATGGATGCTAAACGTCAAGTTGGTTCATTGCTAAAACCTGTGATTTACCTCAGTGCGATAGAATCCAACCGCTATAACTGGGCGAGTCAAATCGAAGACAGCCCTATCAGCATTCAAAGTGATGGCAAAGCTTGGACACCGAAAAACTATAGTGGTGGTGCACATGGTGTCGTACCAATGGTCGATGCCCTATCAAACTCTTATAACCTCTCTGCGGTACGCTTAGGTCAAGAGTTCGGTATGTCGACTTTTATTAACCATCTGAAAAAGTTTGGTGTGACTTCTAATATTCCAAACTACCCTTCGATTTATCTCGGTGCTATCGATATGTCACCGATGGAAGTGATGAGTGTCTATGGCAACTTTGCAACCGGTGGCTTCAAATATCCAGTGAAAGCTATTCGTTCAGTAGTCGATGCCAATGGTCGTTTATTAGATCGTTATAGCTTAACGGTACAACCGACTATTGCACCTGATGCAGCCTTTATCTTGAACTATGGTTTACAACAAGTCATGAGTTCAGGGACAGGCCGTTCTGCTTATGCATCATTACCAGCTTCACTTAAACTTGCAGGTAAATCAGGGACAACCAATGATACGCGTGACTCATGGTTTGCAGGTTATTCAGGTAATTACTTAAGTGTGGTTTGGTTAGGTTTAGACAACAACAAAGTTACAGGCTTAACTGGCTCGTCAGGAGCACTTCCGGTTTGGACCAATGTCATGAAGCAGTTACGTCAAAAACCAGTTAATTTACGTCAACCAGACAGCGTACAGTGGCATTGGTTAGACCGTTATTCAGGTAATTTATCTGCGCAGCATTGTACAGGTGCGATGTATATTCCTCTTTCGCGCAACTCCATTCCAAATCAAGCTACGGCATGTGGTTCGACACAATATGAAGTAGAACCTTACACAGTTGATACTGAAGAGACGCAGCCAACTCAGGAGCAAAATGATAGTTTAGGTGACTACATTCGTGAAAGTGATGCCGATAATGATCAGGGTTCACCTGATCAACCTCGCATCATCTCAAGTGGAGAGTATTCAAATTAAACTGCACAACATTAAAGTTTTAAAAACGTTCAGTATTCTGAGCGTTTTGACGATCATTTTGGCAGGTTGCCAAACCATGATCGAACCTGAGCAAAAGCCGCCTGCCGCACCTGAAAAAAAGGCAGACATCCATGACCCTTCTGGGGTCATTATTACGCCATATGACCATCCAGAAATTAAACGTCAACGTATCGTTATTCCTGAGCAGAAAACCCAAATTCAAAAGTTTGATGATGGTCGCGACTTACCTGCATTCAAAAAATTGATGCAAACTACGCAAACCGCTTATGCCAATGGAAAATGGAATGAAGCTGAAAGTGCGGCAACTCAAGCACAGCGTTTGGCACCGCAATCTGCGGAAACTTTTTTATATTTGGCAATGATCGCCAATCGAAAAAATCAACCTGCGAATGCAGAATCGTTGGCACTGCGTGGATTAAGCTATGCTCAAACCAAGCCGATGAAACAACAGCTTTGGAATGTTGTTTTAAAAGCTGGTCAAATGCAAAAGAAAAGCAGCACCATTCAAAAAGCCCAACAAGCCCAACAAGCCCAACAAGCCCAACAAGCCCAACAAGCCATCAAAGCTCTTTAAGCACCCATAAAAAAGCCTGTTCTTAATTGAGATCAGGCTTTTTCATTTAAAACATACTAAAAGTAAGTTTATTTCTCATAGTTATTATTAAATAATGTTACGCAGTAACATCAGAAGGATAATTTGATCTAAATAAAAGTACGATACACGGTAACGTCATCTGCAAGCGTTTGAGACAAGACTACATCTATTTAAAAATGTTTTTGCGATACTTTGGATAAATTGACGCTAGTGAACGAGTTTTGTCAGTGAGGTGCATTGCACCGCAAGATGGTTTCCTTGTGAAGCACGCTTCTCATTTTGCCTAATGAGAAGCATCGTTTCGTAAGAGTACCTCCAGCCTAAGGCTAATCCCTTTACTCAATCTCTAGATTTAAGACTCCGTCGTATCGGTTTAAAAATCATTTAAAAAATGCGTAATTATTTTTACGGGCGTAACATCAGTAAATAGCTTACAAATAGTAAGTCTATTTCTAACCAACCTTCACTGAATTTTACATAACGACTTTCAAATACGACTTTAATTCAATATACACATTCTAGTTTCTAAAAACTGCGAATACCTGCCACCCCATAAGCATGATGCTGCTGTGCAATAGGTAGCAATTCAGGACGCATGCCACCTAAAGCAAAAACAGGGATTTCTATGCCTCGTGCAATCTCAGAAAAATGCGCCCATCCCATACCTTGCGCCTCTGGATGACTTTGTGTCGCCAGAACTGGGCTCATAAAAATAGCCTCACAGCCAATTTTTTGCGCATGCAGCGCAGAAACTTGATCATGACAAGCGGCGATATAGCGCTTCCCAAGCTGTAAATCACCTTTATTTTTTTTCAGCAATTGGTGCTGCTTAAGATGTAAAGCCGAAATAAGTGCTTGCACCTCTGTAGAGAGTAATGACCATAGATCTTCATTAATTATCAATTGCTTTAAAATCACGGTAGGTAATTGATTTAATGCCTCTGCATTTTCTGCGCTGGCATCGACTCGCCAATAATACAACAGCGTCTCTTGAAGCGTTTCAAATGTTGGTAGATCGGCGGTGATTTTGATCTGTTGCTGCCAATATAAACGTTGCAAAATAGCTTGATTGGCCTTTGGAAAATTCAAACTCATGAGTTGTTGACGCGAATACCAGGCCCATGGCTTTTGGATTTCATTCAGCAACGCATGCGGGACGGTGGCATGAAATAAATGTAATTTCACAATAACATCATCGTATTCATGTTGAATAAAATCAAAAGCATGCCAGTCATGTAAACCAATTCCAACCTCTTCAAAAATTTCACGACGACAAGCCTGTTCAGGACTTTCACCCTGCTCGACTTTACCGCCCGGAAACTCATGTTTATTGCCCTGATGTTGTTTTGCTTCACGCCAACCCACCAGTACTTTGTCTTGATGCAATAAAATCGCAATGGCGACATCGATTTGCGGTTTCGACATAGTTCCCTGCTCTCTACTCTGTTCCAATTGATATCCAAGTGTAAGCAAATTTATCTTTTTTATAAAATCCTAAAATTACCGTTGACAGGCCTATTCGATAATGATTATCATTTAAACCATTCAGAAATACACCACGGAGTCGACGGAATGAACGCACCATTTAGCCTTTTTACTCGTAGCAATGAAGCACACCACTCACTGCCAATGCTACATTCAAACAACCTTTTTGCTTTAGGACGTGAAATTCGCATTATGCATGCAGGTGAAGAATATCGACTACGTTTAACACGAAATAATCGCCTTATTTTGACCAAATAATTTCTGATAAAAATAATAATTATCAGCGCAATAAAAATAATCGTGGACACAAGCAGTAAGCCATTCGCTTACTGCTTTTTAAGTTTTGTACTTAGTTAAATTAAGCTTTATAGCTACTCAAATTTAATTTAAATCGCAACACTCATCTTCCTCTCACAACACTCTTTCGCTAAATTCCTTAGAGCAAATCGTGTTTTTAACGGATTGGAAAAGTGAGTTGTACCTTTAAGCCACCCAGTTCAGATGCATCCACATTTAAATGGCCTTGATGTAACTGTACAATTTTTTGGGCAATTGAAATACCTAAACCTGAACCTTGCGTCTTCGTTCCCAATACACGGTAAAATCGCTCGCCAATGCGTTGCAATTCTGCGACTGTCAGTCCCGCACCTTGATTTTCAATCGTCCAAACCGCCTGCTGTGCTGTTACCGTTAAATCAATCTTGACCTGTCCTTGCGTAGGACTATAGCGAATAGCGTTATCGACTAAATTGCGTAGACAGCTAAACATCAACTCTGCGTTCATCTCAAACTGTACAGACTGGGTCTGTAGCTTCAATTCGATCTGCTTTTCTTCAATAAAAGGCTGTAAAGCGTCAAGGACTTGTAAACTCAGCTGTTCTAAGTCGTCTTGTTTTTTATCTAATTGCTCCGATTGCGTCGGGTCGAGCCGTGCCAAAATTAGTAGATTTTCCAACACGCGTGTTCCTCGATTAACATCGTGCTGTATGCTCAATAAATCCTGCTGAATGTCGGGATATTTTCGTTTTAATACCTGAAGTCGCATTTGAATCGCAGACAGCGGTGAGCGTAATTCATGTGAGGCATCGGAGGTAAAGCGTTGTTCCGCCTCCAAGGCTTGATCTAATCGGTTTAATAAAAAATTCAGCTGTGTTTGGATCGGCTCTAGTTCTTGCAATACAGGTTCAGGTAAAACAATGGCTTGTAAGTCATCTACATTTTTTTCAGCGATTTGTTTTGAAAAAAGCTGTAAAACTTTCAATTGACGTTTAATCAAAATATGCAGTAATAGCCATTGGATCAACCAGACAATCAATAGAATCCCTGCATAGCCTAGTACGCTTTGCAGCGTTTCCCTCAGCCGTGTTTTCATCGGTTGAATGATTTGTACGCTTAATCCATCGTCCTGAAGTGCATAGCTACGCCAAAGCGCGCCTTCTCTCCATTGATAATGCAACCCTTGTTTTAAATTGGGCTGATGTTCAAATGCTGTGTGTTGTTCCGATGTGGTTAAGACTTGCGACCCTTGCATGAGTTGATATTGCATATCAAACTCTTCACTTAGTTCATCTATTTGTTCGTCTTGCTTCAGCGTTAGATCAGTAGCAGTAAGCATATCTGCCACTTCGTCCATCAGGGCATCGTGTACATTCATGATGTGATACAAACCAAATCCCAACATCAGACACAGAGAGATTGCTCCCGCCCAAATTGCACTGAGCAGTGAGGTTTTAATCAGTTGCGACTGTAAGGAAATACTTTTTTTATCACTCATAAACTTAACTTTGTTGAGGAAGATTCATGCGATAACCCAAGCCCCTTAAGGTTTTAATGTAATCACTGCCAATCTTCTTACGCAATTGGTAAATAAAAACTTCGATCGCATTACTTTCAACTTCATCGCCCCAAGCATAGAGTGATTCTTCGAGTTGGCTACGCGTCATAATATGCTCAGGATTTAACAACATCTTATGCAAGACTTGATATTCACGCGATGTCAGCGTAATCAATTCCGCATTTTTACGCAGCGTTTTGGCATGTACATCTAAACATAAATCACCAAAAGTCAAACAATTATCACGCTGTTGATGATGCAAGCGTAATTGGGCACGCACCCTTGCTGACAACTCTTCCAAGCTAAAGGGTTTCACCAAATAATCATGGGCTCCCAGATCTAAACCTTCAACACGATCTGCAATACTGTCCCGAGCAGTAATGAATAAAACTGGTGTAAGCGGATGCAACTGTACGATACGTTTTAAAATTTCATCACCAGTTACTTTTGGTAAGCCACGATCTAAAAGTATGCATTCATATTGATGTTGTTCTAAAGCCAAAATAGCGTGATCGCCTCGCTCAACCCAATCGACACTATAGCCATCCATTTCAAGCCATGTTTTTATACTGTCTGCTTGGGATGTATCATCTTCTGCCAATAAAATTCGCATCTTACCTACCCTATTTCTATGGTTCCGACTTCAGTGTATCGAACTTTTGCTCATATCTACTCATAACATAAAAAAACCACAGCAAGCCGTGGTTTTTTATAGTGCAGCACTGTATTGAATGACAGGCTAAATTAAAATTTTACTTGATCGACATCAACTTCAACGCGTTTCGTCGGTTTGTAATCAATGTCGATTTCACCAATGAGCGTTACTGGTGTTTTAGCTGAAATCGCTTTGCCTTGCCAAAGTTCATCATCAATATCCACTGTAATGCTGCCTGTGCTATCGCGGAACTGATATTTTTCATCGCCCATCGATTTCACAACATAACCTTTCAATTGAACTTTACTATCATCTTTTAAGCCTAAGGCATGTTTCACTGATGTGGTTTTCATCGGCGCAACTGCTGTTTGATTGACTGCTGTATTCGCAACTGCCACTGATGCCACACCTGCAAATGCTAAACCACATACCAATTGAGTGAATGTTGTCATCTTCGGTCTCTCTTACTTTGTCTATTTCGATAGCGCTATTTAAACAAAGCAAGATGAGTCGAATCTTAAGCTGCAAAGACGTTTTTATTTATTTGATCAAACCATTAGTTGAGCGGTACGACACGCAGGACTTCCTCTAAAGTCGTCACCCCTGCAAGTACTTTACGCGCACCTGCAATTCGTAATGGCTCGACATGCTCTTTACGTGCCTGTGTACGTAGTTGGGTTAGATCTGCATTAGCACCAATCAATTGCTTGGTTTCAATACTGAGTGGCATAAATTCATAAATTCCCACACGGCCTTTATAACCCGTTTGACGGCATTCATCACAGCCCACCGCCTCGTAGACGAAATCAGGCATTTGAATCGTGTAATCAAAGGTCAGATGTTTCCACTCTTGTTCATTGATAAAAGTCTCACGCTTACAATGTGGACACAGTTGACGAACTAGACGTTGTGCCAAAACCCCTAAAATAGTCGCTGCCGTTAAAAAAGACTGAATACCCAAATCATGTAATCGCGTCAAACTCGATGGTGCATCATTGGTATGTAAAGTTGAAAGCACCAAATGACCTGTTAATGCAGCTTGGATTGCCATATTTGCCGTATCATGATCTCGGATCTCCCCGACCATGATAATGTCAGGGTCTTGACGCATTAAAGCCCGTACACCATCGGCAAAGCCCAGATCAATCCCTGTATTCACCTGCATTTGGTTAAAACTGGGCTCTAACATCTCAATCGGGTCTTCAATGGTGCAGACATTCACTTCTTCGGTTGCCAATTGTTTGAGTGATGAATAAAGCGTGGTGGTTTTACCCGAACCCGTCGGACCGGTCACTAAAATAATACCGTGACTATGACTGGTTAAGGCCTTCCAATCATCTAACAGACGCCCTTCAAAACCGAGTTGTTGGAAACTACGTACCAAGACTTCAGGGTCAAAAATACGCATAACCAACTTTTCACCAAAGGCTGTTGGCAACGTCGATAAACGTAGCTCTGTTTCTTGGCCTTTGGGTGTACGGGTTTTTAAACGTCCATCTTGCGGCTTACGTTTTTCAGCCACATTCATCCGACCTAAGATCTTAATTCGTGAAACCACCGCTGTCAGCGTATTTGCTGGCATGTTGTAGATGGTATGCAATACCCCATCGATACGAAAACGCACCTTTCCTGTATCTTTACGCGGTTCGAGGTGAATATCACTTGCACCTTGTTCGAAGGCAAACTGTAAGACCCAATCCACAAGCTTCACAATATGCTGATCATTGGCATCTGGATTTTGTGTATCACCTAATTGTAATAGTGCTTCAACGCCTTTATTTTCACGGTCATAACTCGATGATTTTTGCGAATTACTGACTGCGCGACTCACTTGGTAATATTCAACCAAGTAGCGCTGTAGTTGATCTGGACTGAGTAATACACGTTGAATCTTGCGTGGTAATACCGTTCTTTCTAAGTTGGCAATCCATTCATTTTTATAAGGTTGATCCGTTGCAATCAGTACATGCTCATTTTGCAATTCCACCGCTAAAATGCGATTTCGTACTGCAAATTCCTGAGACATAATGGCTGTCAAAGCAGGCACATCAGCTTTTAGAGGATCGATAATATAAAACGGTACTCCAGACTTTTCTGCCAACCATTGGCAAAGTCTATTCAATGTTAAGGTAGACTGCGGATGACTCTGATCGACTAAATTAAAATTGGCAATCCATTGTAGAGGATGCCATTTCAACTGCTCACGCTGACGGTGCGTGGTTTGTATCAGTATTTTGTCCCGTTCAGTAATACGTCCATCTTTTTGTAATTGGTCTAAACACCAAGAAGTGTCAATTTCAAAATTAAAAGTCATTGTTCTATGTTCCCCAAACATAAAACCACTATAGCAAAAAATTCTAAAGGCACGCTTGTGTCATTTGTGTTTTGCACATAGGTTTTCTGAAAGCATACTATTTTTGTTATTAATGAAAACATTCATAAATTTAAGCTATAATAAAGTTGCCTATCAGGGCTTTATAATTACGATATAAGAAGATTTATGATGAAAATAAAAATATTAGCAATTTGTACCATGACTATTCTTAGCTTAACTGCCTGCGGCGGTGGCGGTGGAAACTCAACCTCTAATAATGACTCCAGCGAAAATCCAACGATACCAAATGCTGCTTTCCAACAGTGGTCAACTTTTGAACTCGACAGTGAAAGTGATGTGCTGTCATACGAAAGTGATACTGCAACTATCGATAATGGTAAACTATATACTTCAGAAAGTAGCGATTCATTTATGGTCACAGCGAATGGCTTGTATGATGAAGGATCTCTACACAGTTCGTATGGCTATCTGAATGGCAATATATCCATTGCAAATAATGTGTGGACTCTAAGTCCTCATTCCTCTATTAATTCATCAGGTCTAAAAATTACGACAACAATGAAATCTTTCAATCTTGAAGGTGAAATCCTAGCATCTCAGGTTGATGCCTATAATTATTGGATCATAAAAAATAATATTACTGATTCAAGCAACTATATTTCTAACGATGCTCTCAAATACTTAACAGCTATTTCAAATGTTAAGTTTCCCGCTGGTTCTCGTTGTTTACAATTAAATAAAGTATCAAATAGCGAACAGTATTTAGATTTAACAGATTCCTCAGATAGTTACAGTCAAAATTTTTTAGCTGACTGGTGGACTGATCTTAGTACAGATATTACTGCGAAAAAATACATCATGAAAGATACTGTAGCCTATACCTTAGCTGATGATGAGAGTGAATATGGTGTAGCTCAATATAAAAATCGTTTCTATGACGCTTACCTATTTCCTAAAGGAGTGGAATACAATATGCAGGATTTAATTAAGATTATTGATAATTGGATAAATACTTCAACAAATCCTACTCAAAAAACTCAATTTTTAGAGTTTAAACAATTAGCTGAGAACTCTTGCAGCATGTATAACGATGTTGCTCTTAACGCAATCAAACAAAGTTTTGCAGCAAATAAATAATTTACACATTTAATAAAAAAGGAGCTGAAAGCTCCTTTTTTTATTGAGATATTTCAACTATCAAAACATATTGTTTACAGACCTGAAATTTTACATTCAATCCACCAAATAACATGCCATACACACGTTCATCATTATGCTGATAAGCAGGACGTGGATCTAAACTCAATACTTGTTCCAGTTCTGCTGTTAATTGTTCGGTTAAATTGCCATTATTCAAAAATACCTGTTTTTGTTGCTCAGCGTGCTCTGACCAAATCACA
This sequence comes from Acinetobacter sp. CFCC 11171, assembly GCF_003268405.1. Classification (NCBI taxonomy): domain Bacteria; kingdom Pseudomonadati; phylum Pseudomonadota; class Gammaproteobacteria; order Moraxellales; family Moraxellaceae; genus Acinetobacter; species Acinetobacter sp. CFCC 11171. Next base: position 37,471 of record NZ_LQXP01000023.1, read on the forward strand.
GATTTTCTTTCTGGCTCATCCTGCGCATAACCGCTTTGCGCATCCATCACTGCATCTGAATATTGAATATACGGTTTGATATCTAAAATTGGTGTTCCATCCAACAAATCACTGCCGACCACATAGACACGTACCGATTTACCGACTTTTTTCACCGCTTTGAGCTGCACAACCGACAAGCCCATAGGTGACGGCCGGTACATACTTCGTGTCGCAAATACCCCGATTTTTTGATTACCACCTAAACGCGGAGGACGAACTTGCGGACGAAATTTTGTCGAATCTGCATTTTTATTTTCATGAAACTGCCAAATCAGCCAAAGATGACTAAAATCATTAATCCCTTCGAAAGCCAATAAATCGTTATAAGGTTCCACCATTTCAATATAAGATTCGACTTGCACCAAATTCGGCTGACGTGGAATACCAAATTTTTCTCGGTAGGGAGATTTCATATACCCGATAATTGGCATTTTAAGCTCAGACATAATCACTTTTTCTGATAAGTTCAATTAAATATATTCAGTTTATCGAGAATGATTTTAGATTAGAATAGTAAGCTGTTCTAATTTGATAATTTTATTGAGACCTTTAATGGCTGCTTTTAACGTCGAAAAGATTACTCACGTCCACCATTGGAATGACACTTTATTCTCTTTTAAAACCACTCGCGATACTGCGTTACGTTTTAAAAACGGTCAATTTGTGATGATCGGCCTTGAAGTAAATGGTAAGCCTTTAATGCGCGCTTATTCTATTGCAAGCGCAAACTATGAAGAAGAATTAGAGTTTTTCTCTATTAAAGTTCCAGATGGTCCTTTAACGTCTATTTTACAAAAAGTAAAAGTTGGCGATGAAATTTTAGTGTCTAAAAAACCTACAGGTACTTTAGTTCTAGATGACTTAAACCCTGGTAAAAACTTATACCTACTTTCTTCAGGTACAGGTCTTGCACCGTTCCTTTCTGTAATTCGTGACCCTGAAACTTACGAACGTTTTGAAAAAATCATCGTTGTACATGGTACTCGTTTCATTTCGGAATTGGCTTATCAAGATTTAATCTTAGATGAAATTCCTAACCACGAATTCTTTGGTGAATTAGGCGCGAAAGAAAAATTGGTTTATTACCCTACTGTAACTCGTGAAGAATTCCATACTCAAGGCCGTGTAACTACTGCCATTGAAACTGGTCAACTTTTCGAAAAAATTGGTCTTCCACGTTTCAACCCTGAAACTGACCGCGCAATGCTTTGTGGTTCACCTGCATTCCTAGACGACGTTGCTGCACTACTTGACCAGCACGGTCTGAAAGAATCTCCTAAGATGGGCGTTCTAGGCGACTACGTGATTGAACGTGCATTCGTTGAAAAATAATTAGCTGTAAATTAAAAAGCGCATGTCATCATGCGCTTTTTTTTATCTATACACCACTAATGACTGATACAGTTATTTTTCTTCTTTTACCTTCAATTCATCAATAATTTTTGCTCTCCACTCTAAACCTTTCTCAGTAGCATCAGGTAATTCATTCGATAAATTAATTTCCACACTGTCATCTGGATATATATGTACAGCTAAATATTTTTTATCTTTTAAATTTTCATTCGTCAATGTGGGGACATTGGTTGCAATATGCTTTTTAGAGCTATTACCTTCTCCCCATTTAATATATTGAGCTCCTGTTATCACTGCTGATCTTTTCGTTCCACTACCTAGCCCTCCACCTAACTCCTCTCCATTTAATTCAACAATATATGGAATATAACTTGCATCATAACCATAAGATGTTGTCGTCAACACATAAGTTTTTGTTGAATGTGTATTACACCCTATTAAACTCATTGCTGAAAGCATAATAAGCATTAAATTCGTTTTTAAAACTTTCATCATTATCCTTTTAAAAATATTGGGTTTTAATTTATTTAATTAAAAATTAATAATCAATGAAAATTAAAAATATTATCCATTAGAAACGAATATCAAAAGGAAAATTTATCCTATTTATCACCAGCAAACTGCCAATATACATTCGCATCCATTTCAAAATGCCCCCCCCCGAATGGCATCTACTTATTCAGTCAGATACCAAATCGTTAGACCCCAAGGATTATCTTTAATCTCAGGCATACCTTCTCCTTGATTAAAATGACGTTTTCCATGTTATTCGCAGGACTATACCATTCACCTGTTTTAGGGCAAATTTGTCCTGCTTCGCTTCTTAGCGTTTTTGCACATGGGTTACTTATATCCTTCTCGCAAGGTACAAATTCTCGGGCAAATTTAACCAAATCTTTTGGATAAATCATATGTGTTATTTCGCTATCATTTATCAACACACATCAGACAACACAAATCATTTCAGCTTCGATCGGTAAACTTGCCCCCTTCATTTGCGACTCTTTCAATCAAGTACCAATCTGTTTTCTCATAATATGTTTCATAAGTTTCTGGATCTATTGTAGTGGGAATTACACTACCAAAACCTCTATCATCTTCATTACTATGAGCCATAAATTCTATTCGGTTCGGCACAAATTCGGAAATATATAGACCTGTTATCGCAACTTTTTCATTCGATTTTACTTTAATACTTTGATTTATACGGTAAATGGGATATGACACAGGAATATTAATTTTTGAAATATCAAATATTTCATCAACAATACTTTCTTGATTCCAATACGTTGGATAGGTATTTTCAATAATGAATGCCTCGGCCTTAGCCTTTGTATAAAAATCCCAACATTCTTTCACATTTTCATGAGGTAGTTCATCCATCCATTTTTTTGAAAACTCACTCATACCTTTGTCATTCGATCGAATCTCTGATGCGCAATCTAAATATGTTAGATCGCCTTCTTTTATTCTTATATAAGCAAAATCTAAAGTATCCATGGTTTTTCTTAAAAGCGGTAAAACCGTCCCTCCCCAATTGATGTCAACTTGCTCTGGCATTGGAAAATCCAGATAATTATAGGGTAGATTTCTCATATAAACGACAAACAGCAATTCCAAACGATCTAAAAAAGATTGATAGTTATTTCTCATGCTATAAAAAAATTCTTTAGAACTAAAATGTTCTAATAAATATAAAAATTTAGGATCGATTTTAAAATTCATATTCAGCTTAAAATTAATGCCCCGAAGGGCATGTTTTATTTATTCCTCACCATTAAAATACCAGTACACTTCACCCCAATCTGTTTCAGAAAGTGTTAGTAACATTTCACCTCTTAACACATGAACGCGTGAATCCACTTGTGCAGGGGTTGTCCAATAGCCCGTTTTTGGGGATTTTTCGCCAGCTTTGACTTTTATTACAGTTAGATTCTCCTGGGTTACTTCAGATTGAGTATTATTTTTACGAGCCCATGCAACTATATCTTTAGGATAAAACAAATGTTTATGTAAAGAACTTTCATCCAAATCTAGTAAATAAACAAGAGCTGCTGCTTCAAAAGCCCAGTAACCAACATATGAATAATTATCTAAATTTAAATGACTATTGTACCAAAGTGTATTTTTATGCATTTGATACCAATCAGCCAAATATTCATCCAACAGTTCAATCGCATGATTTTTGTTATTTTTAATTATTACATTATCAATCACATCGCATAATATTGAAAAATTATAACTATATATCCCATCTCTTTCAGTATCTGGATGATTAGAATCCGTTAGTTTTAAAAACTTATTAATCACTTCATCTTCACTAAAAGTTCCTCCATCCTCGCCATTGATTAATTGTTTAATTGTAGATAATAAATTATTTTTATTTAGCAATACTGCTAAGCTAATTGTACTTAATGTAATAAAACCACCTTCACCACCAATAACAACTGGCTTTTTACTTGCTTTAAAAACTCCTGATGCTTCTGCTTGTTTTTCATAACCTTCTATTACTTTTTCAAATAATGGAGATATTTCTTCTATTGGCTTTCCTGCAGTATAATGAAGATATAATAAAGAATGATAGATCCATGTAATAGATTGCCATCTTGAAGCTTCTCCACAATTATATTGATCATCTTCAAATGCATCACTTTCTAGATATAAGGGTATTCCTTCTTCATTGTATTCTTTGGTCTTTAAATAATACTCTTCAGTTAAAAAAATCTGTCTTTTATATTTATCGAAATTCATATTAATCCTAAAATTAATGCCCCGAAGGGCATGTTTTATTTATTCCTCACCATTAAAATACCAGTACACTTCACCCCAATCTGTTTCAGAAAGTGTTGGTAACATTTCACCTCTTAACACATGAACGCGTGAATCCACTTGTGCAGGGGTTGTCCAATAGCCCGTTTTTGGGGATTTTTCGCCAGCTTTGACTTTTATTACAGTTAAATTGTCTTGGGTTACTTCAGATTGAGTATTATTTTTACGAGCCCATGCAACTATATCTTTAGGATAGAATAAATGCTTGTGTAGAGGAGTGTCATCCAAATCTAGTAAATAAACCAAAGTAGCTGCTTCAAAAGACCAATAACCACAATATTTTAGTTCTTCTGCAGGCTCTAGATGACTATTAAACCAAAGTGCATTTTTATTCATTTGATACCAATCAGCTAAGTATTCATCTAAATATTTAACAGCAGTTTCTTTATTATTTTTAACTAGCACATTATCAATCACATCACATAATTTTGAATAACCTAATGCAAATAAATTTCCTTCGTTAAATGTTGGATGTGAAGGATCATTAAGTTTAAAAAATTTATTAATAACCTCATCTTCACACATATGACTTTCACCCTCACCATTGACTAATGAATGTATACGATCAAACAAATCATTTCGATTTAATAAAAAAGCCAGACCAAGTATATTTAACGTTTCATTTTGAGTTGGAATGACAGAAGGTTTTTTTGACTTATGGAAGATAGCTAAGGCTTCAGATTGTTTTTCAAAGCCTTCTATAACTTTTTCAAATAAGGGGATAACTTCCCCTATAGATTTTCCTGCTGTGTATACAAGGTAAAGTAGAAAAGAATAATCATGTGTTATTAAATTCCATCTTCTATTTTCGCCGCAATTATACTCATCATCCTCAAATGCATCACTTTCTTTCCAAAAATCAACGTCTTCTATATAAAAATCATAGGCACTTTTATAATAGTCTTCAGTTAAAAAAATCTGTCTTTTATATTTATCGAAACTCATATTAATCCTAAAATTAATGCCACGAAGGGCATGTTTTATTTATTCTTCACCATCAAACTGCCAGTACACATCCCCACCCATTCCAAAATGCCCCGAATGGCATCTACTTATTCAGTCAGATACCAAATCGTTAATCCCCAAGGGTTATCTTTAATCTCAGGCATAACATCACCCTGTCTAAAATGACGTTTTTCCATGTTATTCGCAGGACTATACCATTCACCTGTTTTAGGGCAAATTTGGCCTGCTTCGCATCTTAGAGTTTTTGTACTAGGATTACTTATATCCTTCTCGCAAGGTACAAACTCTCGGGCAAATTTAACCAAATCTTTTGGATAAATCATATGTGTTATTTCGCTATCATCTAAATCTAACAGATAAACGTAAGCAGCAGCTTCTATAGCCCAATAGCCAAAATAAAAACTTTCATCCAATTTATGAATATCATGCCATGGAGCACTTTCAAATGCGGGATACCATAATTTCAAATATTCCTGTATATCTTGAATACTCTCTTTTTTAGTATCTCTATATTTACTAAAAATTAATGGGCGATATGGATTATCAAAAAACCATTGATCTACATCATATCTATCCATCAACTCAAATGATAAAAAGTCCTCATACAGCGTATCTAATTGTTCTGTTTGCTCATGGTAAATTTTGTCCTGCATCGCTGCAATACGTGGTAATAAGTCTCTTCTATGTAATAGATAACACAGTCCTATCAACTGCATACATCTTTCGTACTCATCTATAGCTGTAAAGTAAAATGGTGCCCAATCATTTTCATACTCTCTTAAAGCAAAAGTATATACTTCATATCTCTCAATTATTATTTCTAGAAAATACCTCATTTTAGAAATATCATGACCTGCTGTATATTCTAATGAAAAAAATTGATATGTTTCGCTTGCCAAGAATAGTGAAAGACGACTTTGATCTTCCAAAATACCACTATATTCTTGTTTTTTATTTTCAATTTTTTAGAAATTTCAAAAAAATACCCATACAAACGATCATAAATATTTTCTGTTAAGAAAACTTGCCTAATCTTCTTATTAAATTCCATATTTATTCCAAAAAATAATGCCCCGAAGGGCATAAATCATTCTTCACCATCAAACTGCCAGTACACATCCCCCCAATCACTTTCAAAATCAGGGAATATATCACCTTGTTTAAAATATTGACGTGAGTTTTCTTTAGCAAAAGTATACCAATATCCTGCGTGAGGACATGGGCTACCGGCAATAACAATATCTATTCTTTCTGGTTCTTGAACTTCAACTTTCACTCGTTTTAATTCAGGCCAAGTGCTGTCTTCATCAAATCGTGCAATCCATTGCTTTGAACTTACGGCATCAAAACGTGGATTTGGATCATCTGACCATGCATCTAAAGTGGTCAGTTTTAAGTTATCACAACGTATCGGTTTAATAAGTTCATTTGCCATCACCAATAAATCAGGAAAACCTTCTTCAACAGGATAAAGTGAGAGTTCGCCTAGACGAATCCATAGACTATATTGATTAAGATTTTCTGAATTTTCTATTTTGGTAATTTCTATACGTGGATCATTTAGTTTTTCGCGAATTTGTTGTTCACTTAAACCTAGTTTCTCTAGCCAGTAGGGAGAAAGTAAAAAGCACCATGTAGGCGTACGAATTCCACCACCTAACCCATCCCGATCTTCTGCAATAAACATATTTTCATGAGAAAACTCCATACCAGGATGATCAATATCGAGCCCGTAAAAATACTCCGTGAAAGTCCGTTCAACTGTTTCAAACTCTGGAGATACAAATGCAAATTGTCCTGTGTTTCCTATTTCATAACCACTATAAGCTTGAATTGGATTAAGTTGTTCCAGACATTTTTGAACAAAGGAGTGCCAAACAATTTGATTCGATCTATACCATTTATCACCGAAACTTAGTTTTAAAACTGAATATTCTTTTGTATGAATACAGATTTTACTTTCTAGCGCCCAACGAGCACTTTGGTCACGGCTATCACCTGATGTTGCACCTATAAAATACACTAAATGATTTTTATAGTTTTTATGCATTAATTCTATAAGCTCAGATCTATTATTTGACCATTTTTCCGATTTTTTCCAAACCTCTATATCATCTCTATAACGTAATTTAAATGGTTTATCTATAATATTTTTTTCAAAATCTTCATAAATATCAATTATTTTATTTATAATTTCTTCTACTTTATCGGCCGAATGGAAAAGATAAAAGGTGATATAAGGACAAACCCCAAACTCTTTCTTTTCCTCTCCATAAATTATGGAAGTATCCTGAGGAATATCTTGAGCCAATTCAGCTATTTCTTGTTCATTTAAATAAAGTTGTACTGTACTCATAAAATATTCGTTAATTTATACTTCTATTTTTTAGAGATCCAAGATTATCAAGCCCCGAAGGCATAAATTACTCTTCACCATCAAACTGCCAATACACATCGCCCCAATCACTTTCAAAATCAGGAAAAACATCTCCCAAGTTAAAGTATTGACGTGAGTTCACTTTAGCAACTGTAAACCAATAACCCTGTTGAGGACATTTTTCCCCAGCTTTAATTGAAAATTTATTATGATTTTCAAGAAAATTTATTACTGAAGTTTTGAGCTTTAATTTGTGATAAAATTCAACCAAATCTTTAGGGTAATATAAGTATTCATGTAAGACAGTATCATTCTCTACCTCTAACAGAATAACAGCGCAAGCTGCTTCAAAAGCCCAATATCCATAATAACCGCCTTCAGATTTATGAGTATCATGCCAAGGTGCACCTGATAAATCTTTGTACCAATTCTTTAAAAACTTACGAACAAAAACTAAAGAAATTTCATTATCTTGATTCGAAAATGCTTCACATAATAATAAGTAAGGCTTTGGAACTAAAACTGTTGAACAATCATATCTATTTTCATCTGAAAAAGATAAATACTCTTCAATTAGCCAATCTTGAGCAACATTTTCTCTCATTTCTCCGTCAATTAATTTCGCAACTCTAGGTAGTAAATCCTTTCGGTGGAGTAAATAACACAAACTGATTAACCAAATACATGGACAATAGCCATCAATAGTAAATAATTCAAAAACTGGTAATTTTATATTTTTATGATAACTTCTTAATTTACTTCCATATTGCTCATAATAGTCAATAACTATTTCAAGTTGGCTTCTAATAAAAGGTAAACTATTGCCAGCTGTATATTCCAATAAAAGTAGATTTAAATAGTTCTTTGCTACGATAGCATAAGAGTATACCCATCTTTCTTCTAGTGAATCACCAACACCTGTAGGATTTACTTTAAAAGTTTCAATAGTGTTCAGAGTTTCCGCCTTTAATGTTTCATACATTTGAGGTGTAAGAAATTGTTGTCTTTTTATATTAACTAAATCCATTTTATGCCCAAAACTGCCCCGAAGGTATATTTTCACTTATTCTTCACCGTCAAACTGCCAATATACATCCCCCCAATCACTTTCAAAATCAGGGAAAATTTCCCCTTGTTTAAAGTATTTACGAGTGTTTTCCTTAGCTACAGTGAACCAATATCCCGATTGAGGACATTTTTCACCTGCTTGAATTGATACTTTTTGATATTTAGTTAGGAGGTCAATTTCAGCACTACTAGGTTTAAATGTACGATAGAACTCTATTAAGTCTTTTGGATAATAGAGGTATTCATGAAATTCTTTATCATTTTCTATTTCTAATAGAATAACAGCGCAAGCTGCTTCAAAAGCCCAATATCCATAATATCCACCCTCTGATTTATGGGTATCATGCCATGGAGCTCCAGATAAATCTTTATACCATTTTTTTAAAAATTTGTTTAAGTGCTTGAATGAAACTTTATTATCTTGGGTCACAAATGCATTGGATAACTCAAAATAAGGATTTGGAAAAAGAACATCTGAACAATCAAAACGGTTATCGTCATTAAAAGCCAAAAACTCCTCTACAATCCAATCTTTTCCTCCATTTTCTTGATCATCCCCATCAACAAGGTTAGCTACCAATGGTAGTAAGTCAGTTCTTTTTAATAAATAACAAAGGCTGATAATCCATACATATACACAATAGTCATCTAAAATTTCAATATCAAAAACACTAAAATTATTATCTTTATAATAGGTTCTTTGTTTTATAGAAAGTACCTTGAATAATTCAATTACTTTATCGAATTCTAAACGTAAATATTCAATTGGTTTACCAGCAGTATAATCCAAAATAAACAAATCAAACTGATACCTAGATGCTATCGAATAAGAGTCTATCCATCCTGCTTCGATATCTTCATCATTATTTGATTCGCTTAGAAAACTTTCTATAGCACTGACAAGTTCACTCCTCGTAGACTTATAGTAACTTTCATCTAAAAATTGTTGTCTACGATTAAACTTAAATTCCAACATAAATAAATTTCCAATTATTTATTATTAACAACGATACTAATGTCTTTATCAGTCCAAACCCTTGTAGCTTTATGAGTAGAATGTTCTTTTGATGAGTGCTGATAAAAACGGAGACTTTAACTTGGTAAACTACACATACTCATTAGGAGTTTACCATGAGCAAAAAACAAAAGATTTATATAGTGGAATTCAAAGCTGAAGCAATTAAAGCTATTGAATCAAATAAAGGAAATGTCTCTGAAACTGCTCGACAGCTTGGTATTTCAATGCAGACCCTTTCAAATTGGTACAACAAAGCAAAAGCTGGAACATTAGTAGGCACACAACAATATTCGCCTGATCTCGTTGCGCTACTCGAAGAAAATAAGAAACTCAAACAGCAACTCAAAACTACGGAAATGGAAAGAGAATTTCTAAAAAAAGCAGCAGCGTACTTTGCCAAGGACCATCAGTAAGGTACGATTACATGAAAGAGAACAAAAACACCTATCCAACAACGATGATGGCTAGACTGCTCAAAGTTTCAATTTCAAGTTTTTATGACTGGTTAAAACGAGGCATGAGCAAAAGAGTTGTTCAAAGAAATCAGCAGACGATCTTAGTCAAAATAGCTCATCAAGAAACTAAAGAAAGTTATGGTCATATTCGCTTAACGAGGTATTTACAGTCACAAGGCATCCCAATTAGCGAGTATGCAGTCCGTTGTATAAAAAGGCTAAATCAGCTGTATTGTAAGCGCCATAGGCGTTTTAAAAGAACGACGAACAGTGATCATAATCGAGCGATCTATGACAATTTACTCAAACAAGAGTTTTTAATGACCAAACCTAATCTTGCATGGTCAAGTGATATTACGTACATATGGACAGCTGAAGGTTGGTTGTACTTAGCTGCTTTAAAAGACCTTTATACTAGACAGGTCGTTGGTTATAAGCTTAAGTGAGCGAATGACAGCGCAACTAGTTTGCAATGCGCTGAGTATGGCAATTCGCAATCACAAACCATCACATGGGCTAATTGTGCACTCAGACAGAGGAAGCCAATATTGCAGTCATGAATATCGAAACATGCTTGAAAAATATGGATTTCAAGGTTCAATGAGCAAAAAAGGAGACTGTTACGATAATGCCCCGATTGAGAGCTTTTGAGGAATACTCAAAAACGAGTTGGTTCACCATCGCAACTACAAAACAAGGGGAGAAGCCAAAGCAGATATTACAAAATACATAGAGCTATTTTATAATCAGAAGAGAATCCAGAAAGGACTGAGTTTTAAGACACCAAATCAAATGGCAGAGGACTTTTACGAGTTGGCTGCCTAGAATCTCCCAAGTGGAAGTGTCCTGTTATTTCAGCACACATCAAACTCTTGAATCTAGATAGCCTAATTATTAAAAAGAAACTTATCGATAATTTAAAGATATATTTCAAAACTAAAAATTAATTTAATTTTTTATAGAGTTCCATCTTTCAACTTTAATAAATCATGATAAGTTTGTTTTTTTTGAACAATTGTCTTTAAGATAAAATCTGTCTTTCTTAATGACTCAGCATTGTTCAGATCAAGCATAATCGCCACTTCATTATACCATTCATCTTCAGGTGCATTATTTTCCCAACGATCCCCCCATCTGTCATCTCTACTAATTTGAATTGATGAATTCACATCGACTAAACCATCTTTATTTTCTTTTAAAATTCCTAAGTGAATTACTATTTCGATGGCATCATTAATAATTGTCAAAGGATAATATACCTCTCCATCTGGATTTCTTCTGAAATCAGAGTATTCATTTGCAGCAGACCAAGCTGTAATCTGCTCTTTTGGTATGTATGCTTCTAAAATATTCTTTAAACAAAGATACATACTACAATAATCGTCATATTCTCTATCCCACTGTAAAAATGGAAATTTTGGGTGATCCTTAAAAAAATTAACTATCTTTTCTATATTCGTCATTATTTAACCTTTTAATATTTCGCCCTTCAAAATATCTATATCCATTCTTCTAGCATCAAAATCTGGTGGAATAACACCAGTAAAATGACGACCTGCAAAACTAAAAGAATGTTTACCTACAGAAACTCCATATGGTGTCTTCGCTTCCATCCAAGCGATCATTGCTTTATAGGCTTGAGTTGCACCTTTGTGATAATCAACTGGACTTTTTATTTTAGTATCTGGTTTGCTATGACCTTCTAATTTTAGCATGGCAATACGCATGGAAAGTGCATATTGCTTACATAGTACTAGAGGCGGTGGAAAAGGGTGATTTGACCAAACGCTACCTGCTTCAGTTGCAGTCACAATCATTCTATTTGCATTCTGCGCCTGTATACGACCACTATGCTGTTCGTTCTTACACTCCTTATTAGAACTATTACAAGATCTCTCAAGTTCCTTAGATTTCGCTTTACTTGCTGCCAATGCTTGATCTTTTTGCTCTTGAGTTATACCCGAACGACTATTATCGATATCCTCTTCAGCCAGATCAATTCTTTGATTGAGCATGCCTGTAATTGTTCCATCTCCTAATGGGGATGGAGTGAATATTCCAGTTAATATTACGCCTATAGGATTTGCTCTTGCTCCTACTTTAGCTGCAGTTCCTGCTCTTTCAGCAGCTTTTTCAGCAGTTGTCCCCCAACCACCAAAAATATCTGCTGCATCAGCCGCTATTGCCACGATTTTTTCTCCAATGCTTCATAGAATTTTTGACTATCTGAAGAATTTAAAGAGCTTTGTAAAACTCCAGCTAAGATATCAATTGCAAGAAATGGTGGAAATAATCTATTTATTAATAAACTGCGATTCCATGGATCATCATCTAAATTATTTTTATTCAAAATAAAACATAATTCTCCGTAAGCCGCTCTCCATTTGTCATAGTCAGCATGATTTTCCATTCCTACCAGATATTTTCGAATTTTTGTTTGGGCAGTAATCAGGAATTTTAGTCCACTATCTTCATTATTATTAAAATACTTTATCGCCAGTTCGCTATAAGTGTTTTTTAGCCGATTCCAGTTCCACAAGGCTAGACTTTCTTCACGATCTGCAGAAAATTCCTCAAGCTGTTCTTTAGTAAATTCGATAACCATTCTAAATCCTCTCCAATAACTTGAAATCACCAGATACTTCTTGATACCACCAACCATCAATAGGTTCTAACAGAATATCTAAATTTTTTTTATCTAATAGTCGATTTAATGATTTGATAACTGAAGGATCATAAAATCTGAACAATGCTAATTCGCCGGATGGTAATTCTGCTTGTAAGAATGGCTGAAAATGTTTGATCAATTCTTGGTTCGATAGATTTGTTTTCAATATCGAAAACATTCCTAAATTTTCTTCTATAACAAGTTCATTAATAAATTTTTGATTATTTAGTTTATTTAAATTCAACAATAAAGGGGAAAATTCTAATGGTGTAGAATCATCAACAGTTCCATCGAATAAATTACCTATATATTTGATATTTCTATCATAGTTTAAAGTAAGCCAATGGCGCATATAAGTATAATTTTTAGCTGCATCAATCAACAGGAAGAAATTATATTTAGATTCTTCACCACTAATTTTCTTTGATAACTGTAATATGTCCATCCTATATTTCCCTATACACAAACGGTAAACCTTTTCGAGCGGCATCAATTAAACAGGGAATACATATTTTCGTAGAAATATTAGGAAGCTTGAAATTATGACGTGTACCTTTGACAAATTGTGCTTGAGCAGACCTAACCTCAACAAGCCCAGGACTATTAATATCAATAGAACCGTCAGTCTTTATTTTTATGTACCCCCCACCACAAGTCAGCATAATTTCTTTTTTGGCTGCAATCGTAATGGAATTCTCAGTACTCATGATCTTAAAATCCTTGAGAGATGCTAGATCAATTTGATCATTTTGCGCATGAACTTTAATTTCACCTTGAGCCGCTACAATATTTATACCTTTTTCTTGAGTATAAAAGCTTAATCCCTTCGCAGCATGAGCAGTAAACTCACCATTTGAATTTATATCTAACTGTTGACCCGATATAATTTTTATATTTTCTTTAGCAACATGAGTTTGGTTTTTTTGACTTACAGAAACAAAATCCTGAGGAGTACTAAGCAGAATATTAGGATGCTCAAACTTTTCTAGACTATTTTCTACTTGAGCAATCAAATCATTACTAATTTGATAGTTTTCATCTTGGAAAGCCTTACTTACTCGAGCATTTTTTTCTAAACTTTTGAGTTTTTCTATAGATTCATTTAATTGCGTTAACAACTCTTTTATATTTAATTGTATATCTTTGGCGTTTTCTTGACTCGCAGAACTAATCAATAATCCCTTACCAGCTCGAATAGCACCCCATTGGTCGGTTCTCAGTTCAAAGCCTTCGCCTCTTCCCTCACTTTCTGCGGTTTCTTTGGGGTGACTGAGGTTACCAAGGTTGAGCTGGGTAGCACCATGGGTACTTTGTAATTGTGTCGAAATTTGTCCTGTGGTGTCATCAAAGCACAGTTGTCCAAAGCCCTCACCTTGGACTTCCTTACTTTTTATTCCAGCCAATTTTTTGGTGTCAGGTAGTTTGCCTTTACTATCAAATTGGGTTGGACTGCGCTGTGCTTCATGTATGCGCCCCACCACAAATGGTCGGTCGATATTGCCGTCAAAGAAATCAATGACCACGATTTCATTAATACGTGGTAAGAAACGTGCACCATAGCCTTCGCCTGCCCAAGGAGTCAGTACATCGCCCCATGCAGAGTCCGTGTCATTGTCATTGCTGCCTGCACCACCGTCATGGCTGTGGTCATCACTACGGGTAAATAAGAAGCGAACTTTGATTCGTCCCCATTCATCCACATGTATTTCTTCACCGCTTGGACCAACGACTTTAGCACGTTGTGGATGGGTACTTGGACGGTGTTCGAGTGGGTTATATTCAGGAACCGTCGCAATATTGCGGCGTTGTAATGTGAGCTGATTGGCCTGACGCTCGGCCTGTTCATGGATCAGTTTAATGTTCCACTGGCTTTGTTCAATCAGTTGATTGACTTGTTCAGAGAGGTCTTTAGGTAAGTTATTTTGGTTATAGAATTTTTTTTCTGTGATTAAAAATTGTTTGTCTGCACCACTGTGTTGATCGATTTCTGGGTGTTCATTCAATTCAAACCAATAACCCACTTGGGTATCACGCACGGTCGATTGTGCACTGAATTTTTTCGATTGTAGCTCGTGATAGCGCGTTAGGTTTTGATTCAATTTTTCAATTTGGCTATTGGATGAAGCGGTAGCTTGGTCTTCGCCTTTTAAGTCTTGCATCCATGCAGGGCTGACATGCCATGCTTGTTCAAGACTTAAGCTGGCATTGTCTTGGCTTTGGCTATGCTGATGTTTACTTTGAACTGAACCTGCGCCTTCTTCTTGGCTCAGTCCATCGGCTTGCCAGCGCTGCACATGGACCGCAGTCGGTTGAATGCTACGTTCACCGATCAAGCTGGTGATGCTGTCTTGTTTTTCTGTGGCACTAGAGCGATGAAAGCGGATACTACGACGGCTGAGTGCTTGATATTGGCTATTGTCATCAATCAGGCGGAGTTTTTGTTTTTCAATTTGGGCTGAGGAATGCGGCACTTTCAACTGTGCTTCATCGATGAGCCAGTTAATGCCTTCACTGCGCCAAAGTCGCGTTAAAAAGTCATAATCGCTTTCATTCGACTGCATGATGAAAGGTCGAACGTCATAGTTTTGGCCTAAACCGCTTAGATCTAGCGTTAGACTGGCAGCAAAGAGCGGACTTTTGCTTTGCCATTCTTTAAAGAGAGTTTCACTGACATCGCGCACCGATTTGTTCATAAATACGCGGCTGTTGCGGCGCTTATGCCACAGCGATGTTGCATCTTCTAAAGTGAGTTTATATAGCGTGAGTGAACCGTCACTCTGCCCTTGGGTGGCTTCGGTAATAATACCCGTGGTACGGAAGAGTTCGCCCTGATCGGTCACTTGATCAACGGCAACTTGTGCGCCAATAAATTGTTTTAGTGGAATAAGTGCATTAGTAGATAGGCAAATCAAAGTCGCTTGCAGGCCTTGGTTTAAGACATGCTCCCCATCAATACGTTGAATAAAAAGCTCTTCATTCAACGCAGGGTTGGAAAATTGCACATGAATGGCACGTTTTTGGGCGGATAGACCCAATTGTTCTAATACAGCAAATATTTTGCCTAACATAATAAAAATTCTAAATTGTAATCATGGAAATAATTTTGCTGCTAGTTTAGTCAAATTCTTTAATAAAATTAATGCTTAAAACCATAGAAGATGTTTCGTTATGTAAAATCCACGATTCAAAAATTCACTTAAAAATAAAAAGCTGAGAACCCACTCACTAAATACTTTTTGCATATAAAATATTCACAAAATGGTCTTAGACCATGCTCTTGCATCCAACGAGCAGCGTCATGCACACAAGTGTAAAAATAGTTTTATCATCTAATTTACATCGAGCTTAATGATCAAATTTTTAATATTATCTTTAAAAATAGTGGATTAATTTAAACTTAAGCTAGATTAAAAAACACACAACCCTTTCTTTCCTGTCTTGTAATTCACCTAAGATCCCCTATAATTCAAAAAAACAGACAAGTCTGTCTATTTTGCTGCAAAAACCGAATGAATTTAACATTCAGAGGGTAAAAATATAAATGAGAGAAAACGTATAAAACGTTCGAAAATCAAATCATTGACTTAAGCTAACAAAGTGAATGATTTGAACGCACAATTGTCAGCAAAGCGCGATTACCCCAAATAATCGCGCTTTTTATTTTCTTAGAATCTTAAGTTATGTGAAAAAAATTGATGGTTAATCAATACAAATATGTCGTCTCTAGATTTAAAACCCAGATGCCTACAAGCAAATTTTAAGCGGCCAATTCCAAACGAATTAAGATTTCAACTCGCTTCCAATACTCTGCTAAATGCACTTGGTTGGGGTCAATTTGGGCTTGAATGGTCATGCCATCCAAAATACTACTCAGAAATGCAGCAAGTTGTTCAGTTTGCTGAATGCCCAGATTTTGTAAGGCAGTACTTAGTTTTGATTTAAGCCACTCTTTATAGTCGATCGCAGGTTGCAATGAAGACGGATAAACTTTAGATATTTCTTCTACTGCTTTTTGAAACATACAACCATTGAAATCTGCAGTACGAAACCAAGCATCGTACCAAGCAAAAATGGTTTTAATATGCGAAAGATGGTCTTCTGGATCACATTCTGCAATAGCAGCTTCAAGTGATTCCTGTAAATTAAGATTTCGAATCACGAGACATTCTTCAATTAATTTGGCTTTAGAGGGGAAATATTTATAAAACGTCATTTTAGCAACGCCCGATTCCCCAATAATTCGATCTATACCAATCGAGTTATAGCTATAAGAATTGAAGAGTTGGAGCGCAACGTTAATGATGTCTTGCTTTTTCGACATTTAATTTACCTGATGCACCAATGGGGCCTAAACATAAAGCTTTTAAGGTAGAAAACCTAATTTTTAAACATGATTTTCGCGCGCTATTGTAAAGCATAACTTAATTGGAGTCTGTAGATAAAACCTCAGCACCCCATTAAATACAGTCTGATTTCAGAAGATTTATCAAATTAGCAGTCAGGGAATTTTAGTATAAAACTGACTGCTAATTTTATTTCAACTAGCGACTTAACGACCACTTATCTGCGTTTAAAACCTTGCTGAAATGAATGCCATTAACGGTGAATTTAAGAGGAATAATTTAAGAGCAAGGGGTACTCAGAATATCTTTTTGCTTACGCTCTTGCAGTGCTTTTCGAATCACCTGATAACCACCCGTTAAACCTAAGATCGCCATGATTACAGCCACAATCAAATCTGGCCATAGACTTCCTGTACCAAATACCCCGACGGCCGCCAAGATCACCGCGACGTTACCAATCGCATCATTACGGCTACATAGCCAAACCGATTGCATATTGGAGTCACCTTCACGGAAAGCATATAAAACATATGCACAGATGACATTAGCGGCTAAAGCCAAGATACCAATCACCCCCATGGTGATCGGTTCAGGTGCGATCCCATTTGCATAGGCATAGAGCACTTTGGCAATCACCACGATCCCAAACGCTGCCATGACAAAACCTTTCACCAAGGCAACTGTTGCACGCCAATATAAACTGGCGCCTAGCACGGCTAATGAAACTCCATAATTAACAGCATCACCAAAGAAATCTAACGAGTCCGCCCAAAGCGCAGAAGAATGTGCATAAGCCCCACCAATCAGTTCTACCAAAAACATCATGGCATTAATGATTAAGGCAATCCAAAGTGCAATACGAAATTTACTGTTGGGTTTGCTTGGTGCTGGCTCATGACTACATGTACATGCCATAAATGTGCTCCAATTTAAAAATCAATGGATTTGTATTACTCTTATTCAAAACTATGGACTAACTCCAAGGTCAAGCATGAACGTACAAAAACATTATTTGATTAAAGAATTGTCCACCAAATCTGGGGTAAGCGTTGACAGTATTCGCTTTTATGAAAAGAAAAAACTGCTGCAACCCAGCTTCCGCGCAGACAACAATTATCGCTATTATGATGAAGAAATGTACAAACGTTTGGTTTTTATTAAGCGCTGTCGAAACCTCGATATTTCTCTCACCGAGATTCAAACCCTGCTTGAACTTGAGCAATCACCTACACAAAGCTGTCATGCCGTGAATGAATTAATTGACAATCACATTCGTCAAGTTTCTGAAAAAATTAAAGAATTAGAAAATTTTAAAATACAGTTAAGTACGCTCCGTGCCAGTTGTAATGAAACCAGCCAAATCAATGATTGCCAAATTTTAAAACATTTGGAAAACGGAATATCTTGAAAACCCAACTAAAATACTTGGTTGAATCCTTTTTTTAGATCACTACAATAAAGCCATAAATTTTTTATGCCTTTATTGACATGACGATTCAACACGTAACCGAACTCCTCTCACCTGCTGGCTCATTAAAAAATATGCGCTACGCTTTTGCTTATGGCGCAGATGCCGTGTATGCAGGTCAGCCGCGATATAGCTTACGTGTGCGCAATAATGCTTTCGACCATGACAATTTAAAAATTGGCATTGAAGAAGCTCATGCCTTAGGTAAAAAGTTTTATGTGGTGGTAAACATCCAACCGCATAACTCAAAACTGAAAAATTTCATCCGTGACCTTGAACCTGTGGTTGCCATGAATCCTGATGCGCTAATCATGTCTGACCCTGGTCTGATCATGATGGTGCGTGAACATTTTCCAGAAGTGTCCATTCATTTGTCTGTACAAGCCAATGCGGTGAACTGGGCAACAGTTAAATTTTGGAAAAATATGGGACTGACACGTGTCATTTTGTCACGTGAATTATCAATCGAAGAAATTGAAGAAATTAAACACAATGTACCTGATATGGAAATTGAAGTTTTCGTACATGGTGCATTATGTATGGCTTACTCCGGTCGTTGCTTACTTTCTGGCTATATGAATAAACGTGATGCAAACCAAGGTGCATGTACCAATGCATGCCGTTGGGATTATAAAATTCACGATGCAGTTGAAGATGAAACTGGTGATGTTATTCCAGTCACACAAATTGAAAAATCATCATGCTGCAATAATAAAAATGCCGATGAGCAACACGCCCTAGAACAACACCAATTCGGCGAGCCGGTTTTATTACAACGCAATGAAGAAGACATGTTTGCTGCCGAAGAAGATGAGCATGGCACTTATTTCATGAACTCGAAAGACTTGCGTGCTGTACAGCATGTTGACCGTTTAACCAAAATGGGCATTCATTCTTTAAAAATTGAAGGCCGTACCAAGTCTTACTTTTACTGTGCGCGTACCGCTCAAATTTATCGTAAAGCCATCGATGATGCCCTTGCTGGCAAACCGTTTGACCCTGCTCTCATGTCTCAGCTTGAAGGCCTTGCGAATCGTGGTTATACCGAAGGTTTTTTACGCCGCCATGTACATAGTGAATATCAAAACTATGAAACCGGCTCTTCACGTTTTGATCATCAACAGTTTGTAGGTGAAGTCTTAGAACGCAATGGCGACTCTCTTAAAATCGAAGTGAAAAACCGTTTTGTTGTGGGTGATTCTTTAGAACTGATGACCACTTCAGGCAACATCACCTTCGTTTTAACGGAAATGAAAGATAAAAAAGGTAATCTAATTAACGACGCCAAAGGTTCAGGTCATATCGTGGATATTCCTGTGCCTGCCGATGTCGATATGCGCTACGCCTTACTGATTCGTAATTTACCCAATTCGACCGTAGATATTTCGGCTTCGTCTTTAGCGTATCAGGCTTGAGTTCGCTTTATGGCTTTGTTGATTACAGATAAATGCATCAATTGTGACATGTGTCTACCTGAATGTCCCAATGATGCCATTTATGAAGGCTCAAAGATTTATGAAATTGATGTCGCACGTTGTACTGAATGTGTCGGTTTCTATGAGCACCAAACTTGCGTTTCAGTTTGTCCGATTGAGTGCATTATTCCGCATCCGGAGCATATCGAAAGCCAAACTGATTTATTGGAGAAGTTTAAGGGTTTGAATTTATTTAAATCTTAAATACATGGTGTGATTGGCGTAAGACTTGCTTAATCCACTTTATATAGAGAAACAACCTTGGGGAAAGTATAAAAATAAGGTTGTAAAACAAAAATAGCTGGGCAACGAATAGGGTTCAAAATGTGTGGGGACATTTTTGAATCCTAATTTTGCAGAAAAAAAAGGAACTCCGGTGTTAGCGTCCAAAGTTCCTATAAAACGAGAATATTAAGAAAAATAATATTCTAATGACAACATTCAGCGCGGCCAGCGTGTTTCTCGAAACACACTGGCCTTTCTTTTATTGACCCGAACGGATGATGTAATCAAAAGCAGACAATGAAGCTTTCGCGCCTTCACCTGTTGCGATGATGATTTGTTTGTACGGTACTGTTGTACAGTCACCTGCGGCAAATACACCTTTCACATTGGTTTCGTTACGTTCGTTAATC